>CAYONK010000120.1:0-9615 GCA_964405285.1 uncultured Ardenticatenaceae bacterium | reverse complement strand
GATACGCCCAGGTATACCAGGCGTTGGCTAATTCATGAACCGTTTTCGCTTCTCCGATCTCAGCCTGCGACGCAAAATCCTTGGGGGATATGCTGTCGTCACCATCTTGCTGCTGCTGGTTTGCGCCTGGGCCATTGCCAACCTCTACCGCCTGGGGCAGGCCAGTGAAGCCATCCTCCAGGAGAATTACCGCAGCATTCTGGCAGCGGAGAACATGGTGGCCGCTCTAGAGCGGCAGGACAGCAACGTCCTGTCGCTGCTGTGGGGGCACAGCGGCAACGCCCAGGCGGAGTTTCAGGCCAACGCTGCCGAATTCCTCATCTGGCTCGGCCGGGCGCAGGACAACGTGACCATCGCCGAAGAACCGGCCGAACTGACCGCCATCCAATCGAGTTACAGCGCTTACCTCACGGCCGTTTCCCAACTCAACACTCTGCAAGAACAAACGCCCGAAGCCGTGCCCGATTTCTACCTGGAAACGGTCTTCCCCCTGTTCCAACAGGTGCGCGATAGCTGTAACCGGCTGGGCAATCTGGTCTACGCTGCTGATTGGGGCGGCAACGGCCGTTTTCGGCCTCACCTTTGGCCTCATCCTCTCCGGCCACCTCACCCGCCCCCTCAAAGAGATGGCCGTCGCCACCGACAAAATCGCCGCCGGCGACTACGACGTGCGCCTGGATAGCCAACCCGGCGACGAAGTGGGCCAACTGGCGGGCAAAATCATGGCCATGAGCCAGACCTTGCAGGAATTCCACGCCCTCAATGTCGGCCAACTGCTGGCCGAAAAGCAGAAAAACGAGGCGATCATCCAGGCCATTGATGACGGCGTTGTGCTGCTGGATGGGCAGTGCCACGTCATGACGCTCAATCCCAAGGCGATGGCAATCTTTGACGTCAGCCGGGAGCAGGCGCTCGGCAGCCACCTGTTTGACCTGACCCGGTATCAGCCGCTTCATGATGCGGTGAAACAGACGTGGGAAAACGGCCGTTTCTCCCCCCTCAACGAAGACCAGGCCACCCTCTCCATCCAGCAAGGCGAACAAACCACCCATTACCGCTTTTCCCTCAGCCCCGTCCGATTGGAGACGGGCGACCGGGGTGGCGTGGTGCTGCTGCTGCAAGATGTCACCCGCCTCACGGAGCTAGACCGCCTGAAAAGCGAATTTGTCATGACCGCCTCCCACGAGCTACGCACGCCGCTCACCGGCCTTTCCATGAGCGTCGGCCTGCTGGCAGAGCAAGCCTTGCCCCGTTTGCAGCCCCAGGAGCAAGAGCTGCTGCTCGCCGCTCAGGAAGAGATCGGCCGTTTACGCGCCCTGGTGGACGATCTGCTCGACCTCTCCAAAATCGAGTCCGGCCGCATCGCCATGCAGCGCGAACCGGTTCCTGCCCGCTTCCTGATCGAGCAGGCCGTCTCCCTGCTGCAAAAGCAGGCCGAGGAAAAAGGCATCCAGCTAACCGGTAACGTGGGGGAAGAAACGGCCGTTGTCCTGGCCGACCCCAACAAAATCCTCTGGGTCCTCACCAACCTCATCGCCAACGCCCTTCGCTATACGCCGCCCGAAGGCCACATCACCCTGACCGCCCACAACGCCGGCAGCCTCACCTACATTTCCGTCAGCGACGACGGCGAAGGCATCCCCCTGGAATACCAGGCCAGCATCTTCGACAAGTTTGTCCAGGTGCAAGGGCGCTCCTCCGGCGGAACCGGCCTCGGCCTGGCCATCAGCAAGGAAATTGTGAAGGCCCACCAGGGAACAATTTGGGTAAAATCTGAACCTGGCGCGGGCAGCACCTTTACCTTTGTCTTGCCCAATGTCACAGAAGGATAATTCCACCCGCTGGAGTTCAGCGCGGTTTGCTATTACGGAGAACATGAAATGAGTCAGCCAAAAGAGCGTATTTTGATTGTGGATGATGAGAAAAACATCCGCCTCACTGTCAGCTATACCTTGCAACCATTGGGGTATGAGGTGGAAACGGCCGTTAACGGCGAAGAAGCCCTACACAAACTCAAAGAAACCAGCTACAGCCTGGTCCTGCTCGATCTGCGGATGCCCGGCATGGACGGCCTGCAACTCCTGCGCCACATCGCCCGCGACTACAGCGACGTGCCAGTCGCCATCATCACCGCCCACGGCACCATCGAAAACGCCGTAGACGCCATGAAACTCGGAGCCATAGATTTCATCCGCAAACCCTTCACCCCGGCCGAACTGCGCCAACTCGTCACCACCATTCTGGAACGCCGCCAACTGCGCGAAGCCGCCGAGAAAGATTATGAAGGGCTGCTCACCCTCATCAAACACCTGATCAGCGTGCGCCAATTCGACGAAGCCAACCGCTGCGCCAGGGAAGCGATAGGCCGCGACCCGGCCCGGCCGGAAGGCTTCAACCTGCTCGGCGTCCTCCACAGCCTGCTCGGTCACGAGGGCGATGCCCAGAAAAACTTCCGCGTCGCCCTGGACCTGGACCCCGCCTACCAACCGGCGCGGGAGAACCTGAGCCGCACCACCGACCCGGCCCGCCGCCACGAAGCGCCCAATCTAGGATAAGAAACCAACCAGCCACCAGCCACCGGCAACCGGCAACCGGCAACCGGCAACCAGCAACCGGCAACCGGCAACCGGCCACCAGCAACCGGCACAAAAGGACCCCATGACCCCATCCTACATCGTCATCATCGGCTGCGGCCGGTTGGGCGGCCTGCTGGCCAACCAATTGAGTAGCGCCGGACACAGCGTTGTCGTTGTGGACCACCACGAAACATCGTTCAGCAAATTAACCCCTGAGTTCAGCGGCTTCCGCATCCACGCCGACGCCGCCGAGATGGCCACCCTACGCGCCGCCAAAGTAGACCAGGCCGACTGCGTGCTGGCCACCACCAACAAAGACAACATCAACCTGATGGTGGCCCAAATCGCCCGGACCACCTTTGCCGTGCCAACGGTGATCGCCCGCATTTACGACCCAAATTACGAAGAGTTATATCGCACCCTGGGCATCGAGATCATCAGCCCGACTCAATTGTCGGCCGAGGCGTTTATGCGGGCGGTGGCCAGCCTGCGGGAGCGGCCAGCATGATGCGCGTCATCTTGATCGGCGGGGGCAAAACCACCTACTTCCTGGCCCGACAGTTCATCGGCAAGGGCTATCAGACGACGATCATCAACCAGAACCCGGACGATGCGCAAAAGCTGGCGCGGGAGTTAAAGGCAACCGTGTTGTTGGGCAACGGCTGCGACCCCTGGATGCAAGCCGAAGCACAGGCCCGCCGCACCGAAATTCTCGTCTCCTTGCTGTCCCATGACGAAGACAATCTCATCGCCTGCCAGATAGCGGCCAGAATGTTCGGTGTACCACGCACCATCGCCCTCATCCACGACCCGGAAAACGAGGCTGTTTTCCGTGAGCTTGGCGTCTCGGTGGCTATCTCCGCGGCGCAAATCATCGCCCGGATCATCGAGGAGCAAGCGGGTTTTGAGGACATCATCAACCTGATGCCGCTGGCCCACGGGCGGGTGAACGTGACGGAAGTGACCCTGAGCAGCAGTTCCCCGGCGTTGGGCAAGAGCTTGCAGGAGTTGGCGCTGCCGGAGAATTCGCTGGTTGCCTCCATCATTCGCGGCGATGAGGTGATCATCCCGCGCGGCAGCAGCCGCCTGATGCGCTATGACCATCTGCTGCTCATCACCCAGCCGGAGAATCATGGCGAAGTGATCCGCCACCTGACTGGAGATAAATTGTGATGCGGCAGGCAGCCTATTTGCGGCAGCGCTATAAGGTGATCCTCGGTTACAGCGGCTTCATCTGGTTGATTACCGGTCTGTTAATCGCCTTGCCGGTTCTGGCTTTGCCATTTTTCTGGGATGAGCGGCGGGTGGCCTGGGGCTTTGCCCTGCCCGGCGCGTTGTTGGCGCTGGCCGGGTACGCGCTGTGGCGGCGCTGCGCCCCGACCGGCAGCGCCAATCTGACGCTGCAAGAAGGGGCCGTTATCGTGGTCATTGTCTGGTTGACAGCGATTGTGGCGGGGGCGCTGCCGTTTATGTTGGTGGAGGGGTTGGGGCTTGCGCCAGCGATTTTTGAGTCTACCAGCGGGTGGTCTACGACGGGGTTGTCGGTGGTGGATGTAACGGCCGTTTCCCCCATTACCCTCCTCTACCGCAGCATCATCCAGTTTGCCGGGGGCGCGGGCTTCGCCATCATCATGTTGTCTGTGCTGAGCGGCCCGGCCGGCATCGGTTTCACCGGGGCGGAGGGGCGCAACGAGCAGCTTGCCCCGCATGTGAAACGCTCGGCCATCCTGGTCATCCGGCTCTATCTGACTTACGCTTTGCTCGGCGTGATCGCCCTTTACCTGGTGGGCATGAGTGGCTTCGACGCCCTCAACCACGCTTTTGCCGCCCTTTCCACTGGCGGTTTCTCCACCCGCGTGGATTCCATCGGCTATTGGGACAGCGCGTTGGTGGAATGGGTGATCATTTTTCTGATGATTTTGGGCACGACCAATTTCCTGACGGTGTACGCCCTGCTGCAAGGCAATTTTCAGTCGGTGCGGCGCACGGCGGAACTGCATCTGATGGGGGCGCTGCTGTTAACGGCCGTTCCCGCCCTCCTTTTCGGCGTCACTTTGCAGCTCTACCCCATCCAGACCCAGGCCATGCGGGTTGCCCTCTTTGAGGCGGTCTCGGCCATCTCCACCACCGGCTTTTCCACGGTTGGTTATACCGGCTGGCCTCCTTTTGGCTGGATCATCATGATTGTCCTGATGGTGATTGGTGGCGGGGGCGGCTCGACGGCCGGCGGCCTGAAGCAGTACCGAGTGTACATCGTTTTGAAGGGGATTTTTTGGGAATTTCGGCGCAGTTTTCATTCCCATCTGATGCAGAACGCGCCAGAATTTTGGAATGGCGGCCGGCCGCAGACGTTGCGAGACGAAAATTTACGTCAGGTGGCCTTGTACGTCCTGCTGCACCTGTCCTCGCTTGTCCTGCTGGCAACCGTCATGACGGCTTATGGCTATTCGCTGCCGGAGAGTTTGTTTGAAGCGGCCAGCACGGTGAGTACGGTGGGGTTGTCGGTGGGGATAACGGCCGTTGACACCCCTACCGGTCTACTCTGGGCGCAAATTGTTGGGATGTTTCTCGGCCGGCTGGAATACATCGCCGTCGTCGTCGGCCTCGTCCGGCTCCTGGACGATACGCCCGCGCTGCTATCTACATTTCGTCGTCGGTAATCCTGGCCCGGCATACAGTATTATGGAACACTTAAGCGGTAACCCACGCCCGGCTCCGTCAGAATAATTTCCGGCAAAGTCGGATTGTCTTCAATCTTCTGGCGCAGTTGGGCGAAGTAGACGCGCAAGTAGTGCGTCTCATTTACATACTCCGGCCCCCACACCTCGCGCAAGATTTGCCGGTGCGTCAGCACCTTGCCCGCGTGCTGCACCATCAGCCGCAACAAGGCATATTCCGTCGGCGTCAGCTTAATGGGCGTGTCGTGAACTGTCACCAGCCGCCGGGTTAAGTCTACCACCAGACTACCGCGCGTAAAGATAATCGGATTTTCTTGCGGTCTGGTGTGGCGCAGAGCTACGCGGATGCGAGCCAGCAGCTCTTCCGTGCTGAACGGCTTGGTCAAATAATCGTCCGCGCCGCCATCCAATGCCCCAACTTTATCCCCGTCGTTGTCTCGCACCGATAAGACGACAACAGGCGTTGTCGTCCACTCCCGCAGCCGTCGCAAGACTTCCAGCCCATCCATGTCCGGCAAGCCCAGGTCGAGGATGACGAGATCGGGGTGGATTTGCGCCGTTCGTTGAATCGCAGCCGCGCCATTTTCGGCCTCATGGACCTGGTAGCCATTCGCTGCCAAGCCGATCCGCAAAAAGCGGCGAATTTGTGGCTCGTCGTCCACAATCAAAATCTGCGCATTTCCCACTTTGTCTTCAGCCATTTTGCGCCTCCTGTACCGGCGGCGGCGTACCAGTCAGAGGCAAACGTATCGTGAAACGCGCACCTCCTTCCGGTAAATTTTCTGCCGTCAATGTCCCATTATGCGCCTCAATCAACCCGCGGCAGATGGACAGGCCCAAACCTGTGCCACCGGTGGTTGTGCCCGGCAGTCGGTAGAATTTATCAAAAATGCGCGTCAGCAATTCTGGTGGAATACCTGGTCCGGCATCGCTGATGGTCAATTCTATCTCGTTGGCTGTTTGCCGCGCGGTAATGCGGATAGGCGCTCCAGGCGGTGTGTAGACACAGGCATTATCCAGCAGGTTGACGATGACTTGCTCTAGCAGCACAAAGTCTGCCACAATCAACGGCAAGTCTGGTGACAGAGCGATGTCCAGAGGATGGCTGGTTACGCAATCCCGCATCTGTTTCACGGCAACGCCGATGATGTCGCCCAGGTCGCACCATTCGCGCTTGAGCTGCAAACGGCCGCTTTCCAGGCGCGACATATCCAACAAATTCTCCACCAACCGATTCAGACGGTCGGCCGCGTTCTGCATATCCTCCACCAATGCGGCGCGGGTCATATTGTCGGCCTCTATCATTGGGTCTGCCAAACTGCTGGACACCCCTTTGATCGTGGCAATTGGGGTGCGAAGTTCGTGCGAAATGGAGTTTAACAAATTGGTATACAGCCGTTCCGTTTCGCGCAGCATGGCCGATTCTTTGGCCGCTTCATCCAGTAGTTCCCGTTCAATAACCAGGGCGATTTGCCCGATGAAGGTCTCCAGCAGCAGCTCCTGATCGATCGATAGCCGCTCGAAATCCTGGCGTTTAAGGCCGACAACGCCAACTGTGCGCGTGGCGGTGTGCAAGGGATGGTATTGCCCCTGTGCTGAGGCGAGGGTATCGGTAAATCGGCCGGCCAGTTTGCTATTGTCGTAAACCCATAACGCGACGCTGTATTCTTTCGTATCCAGGGATAGGGTGCTACACGGGTGTGGCAGGCGTGCCAATTCCCCTTTTTCGGCCAACAGGATGGCGACTTCGGCGTCAAAGACCCGGCCGATTTGGGTAACGGCCGTTTGCAGCACATCATCCATGTTAACGGCCGTTGCCGTCTCATGCGCCAGGCTGTACAGAGCAAACGTGCGTTCCGCGTGATGGCGCGTCTGGCGCTCCTGCTGGCGAATGCGCGCCGTCAGATTCCCGGCAAAAATAGCAATGGCGAAATACAGCAGCAAAAGAATAATGTCCTGCGTATGGGCTACCGTGAACGTCAGGCGCGGCTCAATGAACAGAAAATTCCAGGAAATGGCGCTGACCGCCGCCGCCAGCAGCGCCGGGCCACGACCCAGATAGACAGCGATGACCAGAACAGTCAACAACGCCGTGAGGCCGACTGATTGGTATTCCATCCATTCAAATGTGTTAAACAAAAACAGATGGACTCCGGTGACCACAGCCACAATCAGCAAGGCTTTTAAATAATCCGCATACGTGGAATTCAACTCCGGCGGCGCAAACGAACGACGGGTTGCTGTCGCGGCATCTCCTTCGTCACCTGTCACCACATACACGTCAATATCGCCGCTCTCTTTGATCAACCGGTCAACCAGCGAACCGCCGCGCCAGAGCATCTGCCAACGACTTGTCTTTTGCGGTTTACCAATGATCACCTGCGTCACATTGCGCTGCCGCGCAATACGCAGCAGAGAGCGCGAAATATCCTCGCCGCCCACAACAATGACCTCCCCGCCCAAACTTCGCGCCAGAGCGATATTGCGCGCCAACTGTTCTTGCGCTTCTGGACCAGGCGGCTGGGGGGTGTCAATGTAAACCGCCAGCCAGGAGGCTTCCAGGCTGTACGCCATGCGCCGCGTCCAGCGAATCAGACGGGCGGCAAAGGGGCTGGGACCAACCGCGACCATCAGCCGTTCCCCGGATTTCCACGGACCGGCAATTCGCTTGAGCTGCATATAATCTTGCAGTTTGTGGTCTACGTGTTCAGCCGTCAGGCGCAGCGCCATCTCGCGCAGGGCAGTGAGATTGCCCACGCGGAAGAAGTTGTTGGCCGCTAACTCAATCCGCTCGGCCGTATAAACCTTGCCTTCGGCCAGCCGCTTCCGCAAATCCTCCGGCGAAATGTCAATCAATTCAATCTCGTCAGCCAGGTCTAACAAAGAGTCGGGGATCGTCTCATGAACCGTAATGCCGGTGATCTCCCGCACGGAGTCGGCGCGGCTCTCGAAGTGCTGCACGTTCACCGTTGTCCAAACAGTTAACCCCGCCTCTAGCAGTTCGATGACATCCTGATACCGTTTAAGATGGCGCGAGCCGGGCGCATTGGTATGCGCCAACTCATCTACCAGCACAACGGCAGGCTGGCGCGTCATAACGGCGTCGGTGTCCATCTCTTCCAGCAGCGTATCGCGGTAGGGCAGCTTATGGCGCGGGATGATTTCCAGACCGGCCAGCAATGCGTCTGTCTCAGCGCGACCATGCGTTTCGACGTACCCCACCACCACGTCTACGCCTTCGCGCTGGCTCTGGTGGGCCGCTTCAAGCATGGTGTAGGTCTTGCCGCTGCCGGCCGCCATGCCGATGAAGATTTTTAGTTTGCCACGCTGCTGCCGCGCCAGGTCTTTCTGGATCACGGTCAACAAAGCGTCGGGGTCAGGACGGCCGTCTTCGTTCATGCGCTTATTGTAATCCATCCAACGCCAGATTGAGCAGAAGCACGTTGACGCGCGGTTGGCCCAAGAAGCCAAGCTGCGGCCCTTCGACATGCGCTTCTACCAGGGCGGCTACCTGCTCCGGCGGTAGGTGGCGCGCCTGCGCCACCCGGCCCACCTGCAACCGCGCCGCTGCCGGGCTGATATGGGGGTCCAGGCCGCTGCCGGATGCAAACAACATCTCCACCGGCACGGCCGTATCCGGCGGGAGATTGTGCGCCTGGCGGAACGCTGCTTCGCGCTGGGCCACATCTTCGGCCAGGTTGGCGCTGGTGCTACTCAGATTGGTCGCCCCAGATGAGCCGGGTTCCGTCAACGTGGAGCCTTGCATATACCCCACCGCCGACGGCCGTGACCAGAAATAGTCCATCTCGGCCGTAGACTGCCCGATGAGAGCGGAGCCGACCACCTGATCGTTGATGGTGAGCAAACGGCCGTTTGCCTGCTGCGGAAAAAGCAGTTGCGCCAACAGCGTCATGGTAAGCGGGTATAAAACACCGGTTAAGAGCGTGAAAATAAGCAGCATTCGCCCGGCGATAAAGATTTGTTTACGCATGGTAGATGGCTCCTATACCAAACCCAACAGGGAGATGACCAGATCAATCAGTTTAATGCCGACAAAAGGCGCAATCAGACCGCCCACGCCATAAATCAGCAAATTACGTTGCAGCACGGCCGCCGCCCCAATAGCCCGATAGCCCACGCCGCGCAGCGCCAGCGGAATAAGGGCGATAATCACCAAAGCGTTAAAGATGATTGCGCTGAGAATAGCGCTTTGCGGCGAGGCCAGGTTCATGATATTCAGCGCCGCCAATGGGCCATTTGCACCCGGCGTGGCGGCATAGAGCGTGGCGAACAGCGCCGGAATGATGGCAAAGTATTTCGCCACATCGTTGGCAATGCTAAAGGTCGTCAATGCCCCGCGA
>CAYONK010000119.1:0-9639 GCA_964405285.1 uncultured Ardenticatenaceae bacterium | reverse complement strand
ACCTGGCAAGATGGGGTGGAGGCAACGGCCGTTGACTCATCAGCGGCTGAAGACAACACCAAAGAGATCGAGATCGAGCCGATACCCGGTTTAGGCGATTTACCGCGAGAAACAATCAGCCTGGCAAAAGAGCATCCCCTCATTAAGACCCTCGTCGCAGAGAGGCAGCCTCTCTTGCAATACGAACTCGATTTTAACCCGGCGCACCGCAGCGTCATGGCCGGACCGGTGGGCGATTGGCTGAAACGCATGTCTATGGAAGCCTACGTGCCAATCACCGATGGCGATCAGCTCAAGGGTATCATAGCCCTCGGTCCTAAACAGTCAGGCGCCCCATACCAGCCGGGCGAATTGAGCCTGATGCAAATTTTGGCCGATCAGACGGTGGTGGCGCTGCAAAATGCGCGGATTTACACGGCGCAAAAGGCGCAAAACCGGCACGTCAGGCAGCTAAATGAAGAGCTAAAGAGGCAGAACGAACGAATTACGGTATTGGACCAGGTAAAAACAGACTTTATCACCATTGCCTCGCACGAATTGCGCACGCCGCTGACCCAGGTGAAGGGGTACGCCGATATTTTGGAGGCGATGAATGAATCCAACTCGCTCAACCAGGCTCAAACGCGGGAAATTGCCGGGCACATCAATCGCGCCACGCTGCGCCTGGAGAGCCTGATCACCGCCATGTTGGATGCCAGCCAGATTGACGCTGCCAAAATGCAGCTCACCTACATGGAGACACGCATTGATACCGTGATCCGGTTGGCCAGCGAGCCGCTGCAAACAGCGCTGCGAGACCGCCGGATCGCCCTGCGCGTAGAGAATCTAGGGACGCTGCCGCCAATTTATGCGGATTTTAAGCGATTGGTTCAGACGTTTACCAACTTGCTGGGGAATGCGGTGAAGTATACGCCGGACCAGGGGAGCATTTTGGTCAACGGCCGTTTAATTCCCGGCAGCAATGGGTTGGAAGACTACCTGGAGATCATGGTCGCCGATAGTGGCATCGGCATAGACCGCAGATTTCACGAACTCATTTTTGAGAAATTCTTCCGCGTTGGCGACCCACAGTTGCACTCATCCGGCAGCACCAAATTTAAAGGGGCCGGACCTGGCCTGGGGCTGACTATTGCCAAAGGGGTGATTGAGGCGCATGGGGGCCGTATCTGGGTCGAATCAGATGGTGAGGATGAGCTGCTTTGCCCTGGCAGCCGCTTTTTTATCCTCCTGCCGCTTCGCATAGGTCTGGCAAAACAACAGAAAGAGAAAGCGGTAGGGGAACGGCCGTCTTGGTTGATTGGCTAACGGCTGAAAATATGGAGGGAACTCATGCCCACAGAGAGACGTAAACGCGCTTTAGTCCTGTCCGGTGGCGGCGGGCGCGGCGCTTATCACGTTGGCGTTTTACGCTTTTTAGAAGAGCATGAATGGCTGCCAGACATCGTCGTCGGCACTTCGATTGGCGCGGTCAACGGCGCGGCCATTGCTTCCGGACATAACGCCTTCTCCCTTTGGTCCCTCTGGCGACGACTGCGCACCCAGGATGTGCAGCGGGCCAATCTCAACCCGCGCAGAGCCAATTTTTTGCTAGACACCGCCCCTTTGCGTGAGACGTTGCAGCGCGGTGGCTGGATCAACTTCGACCGGATCAACTCCGACGAAGCTCGCGTCCATTTGCGCGTGACGGCCACTGAAGTGAATACCGGCCATTTGCACGTCTTTGGCAACTCGTCAGACGTTTATCCCAGCCGAATGCGCCAGGAGCCGATCAACCTGGACCACATCATCGCCAGCTGCTCCATTCCTATTGTGTATCCGGCGACAAAGGTGCAGGAGAATCTTTATTGGGATGGGGCGACGGTGGCGAACACGCCTCTTGGCCCGGCGATAGACGCGGGCGCGGAGGAGATTGTGGTGGTGCTGATGACGCCGTGGGAGATAGGGGAGGAAACGGCCGTTAATCCCCCGCGTAATTTGCTTGCCTCCGCCAGCATGATGCTGGAATGGGCCTTGCTCGCCTCTTTCCAGGCCGACCTTAAGCTGTTTCGCCGCATCAACGACCTGATCCGCCTGGAGGTGGACAACGCCAACCTGCGCGCTGCCAACCGGCTGCTCATCCAAAAAATCCAGGGCGATGAGATCGAGCTAGAAGATGCTGATGGCGACGGCATCCCGGACATCTTCCAGGGGAAATACCACACCCTGCCCGATCCGATCATCGTCGCTCCGCGCCGCATCATCCCGGTGGAGCAAATTGTGCGCTACACCCGCCCCGGCCACGACAAGCTCTATGAAATGGGCTATCAGGACGCCCAACGCGCCTGGGCGGAGTCCGGCCGGGAAGTAGAAGGGGGAGTAACAGTTAACAGTTAACTGTCGTTCACTCATAGCCAAATCCCCACGCCGTATTGTCCATTTTTAAATCGTCCAGGCGGGCCTGACGCAGGGTGGCGAAGCGTGGGCGCATTTCTTCCAGGCTGTCGCCGCCGAGTTTTTCGATCAGGGCATTGGCCAGGGTGAAGGCGGACATCGCCTCGCCGACGACTCCGGCGCGGGGCACGGCGCAGAAGTCGGAGCGTTCGTAGACGGTAACGGCCGTTTGCCCATCTGCCAGGTCTACGGAGCGGCGCGGGTTCAGCACAGTGGAGATCGGTTTCATGGCGGCCCGCACGACGATGGGTTCACCGGTGGTGATGCCCCCCTCGAAGCCGCCGCTGCGATTCGTGTAGCGGCGCAGCGTTTGGCCGTCGGCGTCCAGGTAGATCTCGTCGTGGACCTGGGAGCCAGGGCGGTGGGTGTTGGCGAAGGCGGGTCCGATTTCTACCCCTTTGACGGCGTGGATGGAGCCGACCGCGCCCATGAGTTGCGCTTCCAGGCGGCGGTCCCAATGGACGTGGCTGCCCAGCCCGGCCGGCACACCCAGAGCGACGATCTCGAAGACGCCGCCGATGGTGTCTTTGGCCTGCATGATCTCGTAGATGTGTTGGCGCATGAGGGGAACGGCCGTTTCCACCGGGCAGCGCACGTCATTCGTCTCGGCGATGGCGAAACGCTCCGGGTAGGGCATATCGGCCGGAATGTCCGCCTCTACCGCGCCGATGCTGATGACGTAGCTGCCGATGACGATGCCAAATTGGGCCAGGAATTGCTGGCAGATCGCGCCAACGGCCACCCGCGCCGCCGTCTCTCGCGCCGAGGCGCGTTCCAGGGCCAGGCGCAGTTCGCGGTAGCCATATTTGATCGCGCCGGTCAGGTCGGCGTGACCGGGGCGCGGCGTGGTGATCGGGGTGATTTGCCGGTCGCGCCATTTGGCGAAATCTTTGTTGGCCAGATGGAGGGCGAGGGGGCCGCCGGTGGTCTGCCCGTTCATGTAACCGGCTGTCAGACGAATGGCGTCTTGCTCAATTTTCATCCGGCCGCCGGAGCCGTAGCCGAGTTGTCGGCGGGCCATTTGCCGGTTGAGCGCGTCCATGTCTAGGGTGAGGCCGGCGGGGATGCCTTCGAGAACGGCCGTTAACTCCGGCCCATGTGATTCGCCTGCGGTGAGAAATCGAAGCATGTCAGGTTCCTTCGTAGCTAATCAGGGCGTAGCCAGGCTCTAAGCTCTGGGCTATTCTCGTACCCAGCCTAATGCCAGCGCCTTATTCAGGTCGGTGGTGGCGATTTCTGCCTGGAAGTGGGCGCTGGTCGGGCAGCCGCACGCCTGGCAAACCATTAAATCAACGGTTGTGATCTCATAAACGGTGACACTGGCGGCAATCAGCCCGGCGCGCGCGTCTTGGGCGTTGGCGTATTTCTGTCGGCTGGCGTCTTCGCACTGAATGCCGAGGGCGTGGATGACGGTGACGCGCCCGCTGCTCTCCGCAGCCGGATAGGGGCTGAGCGGTTCAGCCTGCGCCGGGGGGATGGGATACCCCTCTGGATAAGGCGTTGGGCTAGACGGCGGCGGCGGATAGCCGGTTTGCCCGCTGTCCGCCGGTTGCAAGGCGAAGTCGGGCGTCGGCGTAGGGCGCTCTGGTTGAATGTTTTCCGGGGCGCGGGTGGGGGCTGGCGTGGCCGGGCCGCAAGCAGTGATCAGAATCACAAACAACAGTAGATGTGCAATGAACTTCATATGACCTCCTCGAAAGTAGGTGATTTGATGATGCATCAGGCCGCCATTTTACCCGTATCTGGGGGAAGCTGGTAGCCGGGTGCGCAACCAGGCGAGAGTTTTGACGTAATAGCCACTGTGAAGAATATCAACAACGGCCGTTTGCGCCGAAACCGTATGGAGGTATACGATGGAAAAAAGATTGGTTCGTTCGAGAGATAATCGTCAGATAGCTGGTGTATGCGGTGGGTTGGGTGAGTACCTTAACATTGATCCGACCATCATCCGGCTGTTGTTTGTCTTGCTTTTCTTCTTTGCCAGCGGCGGCCTGATCGCCTATATTGTCCTCTGGATTGTCATGCCGGAGGCAGAAGAGGGCTACGCTGACGGCGCTGCCAAGTTCATCGCCGAAGATGAGAACGAAGACGAACGCCCCTTCTAAATAGCCGTAATCCGAGTAGCCGTAATCCGACTGTCGGTCATCCGCAACCTGTGCGTTGTTCTTGGTTCCTGTTGAACAACGCCCTGCGGGAACAAGGATCGCCTGTACAAACCTGCGGCGCATTTACGGAATGAGGTGCTAGAGAGTGATGGAAGGTACCATAGGGTGTAGATTGACGCGCTCTCGCGTTGATCTATGCCCTATCCTTAAAAATAATGGGGTCTTTCGGATCTCGTGGGGTTTTAAGCGTGTCATGCTGAACGAAGTGAAGCATCCCAGAGGCGTCGGGATTCTTCGCTTCGCTCAGCATGACAAGACCCCACAAAATCCTGAAGAGCCAAATAATGTAACTATCCAGCCTCTCAAGACTTGACAGGTTTTTGACGAGGTGTTTGGCAAATCCACAGTCTGGTGGAAACCAGTCAGGTCCGTATTGTTACAAAATAATAACGAGACAGCCCCCCTACTTCCCCCTCTCCAAATTCTTAAGGTGTTTACAGTTTTTCTGGCGAACGTGATAGAATGCGCCATCGTACTTCCCTGGAACCGTCCAGGCCAGACAGGTTCGTCACTCGTTCAAATTGAGGCGTTGTGGCTCGAAAACTTGCCGGGCCTCTTCTACGACTGACGGTTATTTCCCTTGGTGGTAAATCTAAGAATTTGGAGAAAGTTATGAGAAGAATCCCCCTGTTATTGATGAGTCTACTGCTTTTGGTGGCGTGTGGCCCGGCCGGGACACCAGCCAGCCCGCCGGTGTCTGAAGCGACAACGGCCGTTCCCCCTCAGGAAGGCAACAACCAACCGGCCTCCCAGGTCGCAGCATTCACCCCGGCCACAACGCCGGAAGAGGCGGGCATTGTTCGCCCACAAGATTGGGTGAAGGGGGCGTCTGACCCTGTCGTCACCATCATCGAATATGGCGACTTTCAATGACCGGGCTGCGCGAGCATCTCGCTCGTGCTTGAGCGTCTGGTAGACGCTAATCCCGACACTGTTCAACTCGTTTATCGTCATTTTCCCTTAAACCAGATTCATCCCAACGCCCAAAAAGCGGCTGAGGCCAGCGAAGCGGCCGGGGCGCAGGGCGCATTTTGGCCTTACCACGATCTGCTTTTCGAGCGGATCCGGGATTGGAGTGGCCTGGATCAGGCAGCCGCCCGCGACTATTTCATCAGTCTGGCGGCCGAATTGAATCTGGACACCTCTCGTTTTACCCAAGAGCTTGATGATGGCGTTTACGCGGCTTACGTATCTGCCTCGGAGCGGGAGGCGATGAATTTGGGGCTGCCCGGCACGCCGTCGGCGGTGATTAACGGCCGTTTAGCCCCCTCCTTGCCCCGCGACCTGGCTGTCTGGCAAGATTTTGTTGATTCCACCGTCGCCCTGGAAGCGCTGGCCGACCGGCAATACGCCGCGCCGCCGCCCATGACGCTCGAAGACGGCGTCACCTACCAGGCTGTCGTTACGATGGAGAATGGCGGGGAATTCGTGATTGAGTTCTTCCCCGACTCTGCGCCCTTGACGGTGAATAACTTCACCTTCCTGGCCAACGAAGGCTGGTTCGATGGCATTACGTTCCATCGCGTGTTGCCCGGTTTCGTGGCGCAGACCGGCGATCCTACCGGGACAGGCACAGGCGGACCCGGTTATTTCATCCCGAACGAAGTAGACCCGCAGTTGTCGCACAACCGGGCGGGCATGGTGGCTATGGCCAATGCCGGGCCAGACACGAATGGTAGTCAATGGTATGTCACGCTTGGCGACGTCAGCCAATTGGATGGCGGGTATACCATTTTCGGCCAGGTAGTATCCGGGTTGGAGGTGGTGCAGGCCATCACCCCGCGTGACCCGGCGACAAACCCAAATGCGCCTCCAGGTGATACAATAATCTCTGTCGTTATCAGAACGCAATGAGAAGCCCGCTCTCTTGGCCGGGGATTCCTGGCCGGGAGAGCGGCATCGGGCGAATAAGCGATGAATGGAAAAGCAGCCTTATCCGTAATGATCATGCTATTGGCGTTGGCGACCCTGGCTTGTGGTGTGCCGGGAATGGGAACGGCCGTTCCCGAGACGACACCTACCCCCGTAGGCGACTCCTTCGTCTTCAACATTCCCGCTTATACCTACAATCTGGCCCCCGGCGAGAGCGTGCCCGGCACAGGGCTGACCTACCTCGGCCGGCGTGAGGATGCCTACGAGGTTTCCATTGACCGACAGGTAGCCTTGAAGCGCGCTGGTGATTCCTTCTTTTGGAATGGGGTGTTGTCGCATGGCGTCTTTGCCAATTTCAACCTGCGCCTTACGACGTCTGTTTTCAGCAGCTTGCCGGTTGCCGGACCCGTGGAGATCATCGTTCTCAATCCGCAGCCGGTTGAGGAGTTGGGCATCCCACCCAGCGCTGATAAATTGCGCTTTAGCAACGCTGTCATTGATTATTCTGTGCCGCCCGGTTTCATCATCCCTGGCACGACGATGCGCTACGAAGGGCTGGAAGCGCGGGGGCAGGCGGGGCAGACTACCAACTTCGCCCGATTGTCCGGCACGTCCAGCTATCCTTTCCTGGCGTTGGGCGATTCGTTGGTCTGGAACGGCCGTTTGCGTGACAACGTTTACGTCTCTTACAATCTTCGCGTCACCAGCCTGAGCGAACGGGGGCTGCGTCTGACTGGCGTCGGGGAGTTGTGGATTGTGCCGTTGAGATAAGCTGACCGTATAGGGTCTGCGTTTGCCTGGGTGAATTTGCCCCCGCATTTTTTAGGAAGAGCAGTAACATGAGCCAAACCATTAGCCAAACGGCCGTTTCCCCCCTCGTCGCCCAAAACCCATTCCGCCAACGGCCGTTCTCCCCTGCCCCCATCCCCCTCTTCATCGAAGCCCGCGCCCATCTGCCCATCCCCGTGTTACCGGAGCAGCCCGGATGGGTGGAAATGTACTGGCGCGCCTGGGAAATGGCCTGGTCCAATCTGCGCCGCCCCAAAGCGGAAAGCCGCCTCATTGCCAGCTACCTGGACGCTGCCCAGGGCGGCATTGCCCAACTATGGGACAGCGCCTTCATGGTTCAATTCGGCTGGTATGGCCGACGCGCCTTCCCCTTCATCAACATGCTGGACAACTTCTACGCCCGCCAACATGACGACGGCTTCATCTGCCGCTCCTTCGACACCGTTTCCGGGTCCGACTGCTACTACCCCTTTGATCCCAATGGAGACGGGCCAAACATCCTGGCCTGGGCGGAATGGCGCTATTTTCGGGTGACGGGCGACGACGGCCGTTTACCCCATATCTTCCCTGCCCTGCTCGCCTACCACCGCTGGCGGCGCGCCCATCGCACCTGGCCTGGCGGCATGTATTGGACCACCGGCGCGGCCAGCGCCATGGACAACCAGCCCCGCGTGCCGGACAGCCGGACTTACCATCGCCATTGGGCCTGGCTAGACGCTAATCTTCAAGCCATCCTCAACTGTCGCGTCCTGGAGCAAATCGGCATCCTGTTGGAAGAAAAAGAGGCCTGCCAGGAGCTTGCCAGCGAACGCGCCCGCCTGATCCGCCAGGTCAATGAGCGCATGTGGCAAGAGGAGACCAGCTTTTACCATGATGTGGACCCAAACGGCCGTTTCTCCCCCATCAAAAGCATCGCCGCCTACTGGGCCTTACTGGACAAAGAAGCCGTGCCGGAAGATCGCCTGGGGCCATTCGTCCAACAACTGCGCGAAAGCTGGGCCTTCAACGTCCCCCACCGCGTCCCCAGCCTCTCGGCCGACAGCGAAGCCTATAACCCCGGCACGGGCAACGGCTGGCGCGGCGGCGTCTGGCCGGCCGCCAACTACATGGTCCTGCTCGGCTTGCGTTACCTGGGCCAGGACAGCCTGGCCCACGCCATCGCCGTCAACCACCTGCAAAACGTCTGGGAAACCTACCAGCACAGCGACACCTTCTGGGAAAACTACGCCCCAGAGCAGCCCATCCCCGGCGAAGCCGCCCGCCCCGATTTCGTCGGTTGTACCGGCCTTTCACCCATCGCCATGTTGTTAGAAGACGTGATCGGTCTGAATGTAGATTGGCCGTTACGCCGCGTGGTTTGGGATCGCCGTTTAGACGCCGAAGCGGGCTATGGCGTGGAAAATTACCCTTTGGGCCAGGACGGCCACCTCACGCTGCTCGGCGATAAAGAAAAGGTGACGGTAGACACAGATGTCTCTTTCACCCTTACCATCCGCGACGGTAGCTTGAATCTGCAAACGGCCGTTCCCATCGGCCACACCACCCTCGACCTGACCTGATCCAGCTTGTCAATTAACAATTGACAATTGACAATTAGAACTCTCCCATGCCCATCCTGACCGTCGCCACCCTCAACCTCCGCCTCAACGCCGACCGCTGGCCCGAACGTCGCCACCTTCTCGTCAGCCAGATGCTAGACGCCGCCCCCCATCTCATCAGCCTGCAAGAGATCGCCCTGCCCATCCGCCAGGGCCATTGGCTGCGCCACGAGCTTAACATGCGCCTTAGTAGCAAACCAAACCAACCTTACCAACTCATCCAACGGCGCAAACATCACCTGTTCAAAGGTTACTATGAAGGCGTTGGCATCCTCACCCGGTTGCCGCTGCGCTATCACGATTCACTTCCTCTCGGTTATGGCGGCCGCGTCGCTCTCCGCGCCAACGTTGAACTGCCCGACCGCCAGACGCTCGATTTTGTCACCACTCACCTCCACCACCTGCCCTATGACCGGCAGGCGCGGCTGGAGCAGGCCATGAAACTGACCGGGTGGCTTGGCAGCCGACGTCGGATTCCTAACCAGATCATTGCCGGGGATTTCAACGAGCCGCCCAATGGCGCCGCCATCGCCTACGTCAAACAAGGATTCCGCTCCGCCTACGAACAGGTCTACGGCCGCGAACCGTTGGCGACGTTCCCCACCGCCCTCATTACACCCTTTGTGCTGGATGAAGATGCGCCGGATATGTATGCGGCCTGTCTGGATTATATTTTTGTCTCGTCGGCGGTAAGGGTAACGGCCGTTACCCTCTTCTGCCACCGCCCCGCCCCCGGCCGACCCCACCGAGTGCTTCGACATGGCGGTGCAGGCCTTCGACCTCGC
>CAYONK010000118.1:0-9660 GCA_964405285.1 uncultured Ardenticatenaceae bacterium | reverse complement strand
AAACCGCTGACCAAGAGCAGCAAAAACAAGAGGTATCTTTTGTGTTTCATCTGTTAATCTCCTCGAATCAACCAGTGACCGTTTTCCCTGGTATAGGCAACGGCCACCTCGCCCATTTGATACTGTTTACCGAGACCAATGGCTTGTAAAATGTTCATGGCGTGTATTATGACAGAAAACCGGGTCGTCGTATCGTTCACCATTCACTTTAACCCGGCCTCCCTGGCGCGGATCATGGCTTGGGCGCGGTCGGCGACCTGGAGTTTGTTGAAGATGTTGGAGATGTGGTTGCTGACCGTTTTGCCGGAGATATTTAGCCGGTCAGCGATGTTGTTGTTGCTCAGGCCCTGGGCGATCAGCCGCAGCAGTTCTCGCTCGCGGTCGGTGAGATCGGGGAAGGGCGTTACAGCCGTTTCCGAACCGCCCCCACGTTGAAAAAAGGCTGTCAACCGGCCGGCAATGGCCGGACCAAAGAGCGCCTGGCCCCCGGCAACGGCCGTTACCGTCCGCAGCACCTCTGCCTTATCCGCCCCCTTCAAAATATAACCCCGCGCCCCGGCGCACATGGCGGCAAACAGGGAGTCGTCATCTTCCAGCATGGTGAGCATGATCACGCCGACGTTGGGCTGGTCGGCCAGGATGCGGCGGGTGGCCTCGATGCCGTTCAGGTCCGGCATCTGGATGTCCATGAGGATAACGTCGGGTGCGACGGCCTCGGCCTGGGTGATGGCTTCAGCGCCGGTGGCTGCTTCACCAACAACGGCCGTTTCCGCTGCCGCGTTCAGCAAAGCGGCTAATCCTTCGCGGAACAGATTGTGGTCGTCAACAACGAGAATGCGAATGGGTTGGTTGCTCATGACGCTTGTTCTTCTCGTTTTGGGGAGGAGAGGGGGAGAACGGCCGTTACCCGCACACCACCACCATTTCCAGAGTCCACCATCAATTTGCCGCCCAACTCCTCCGCCCGTTCGCGCATCGAATGGAAACCGACCCCGTAACGGCCGTTTGGCTCAACTCCCCGGCCATCATCAACAACGGTAAGCGCCAGGTGCGAATTTTCCGCTTGCAGGTGGACGACGCAGCTTTGCGCCTGGGCGTGGCGGGCGACGTTGGTCATCGCTTCCAGGGCAATGCGGTAGGCGGCCACTTCCACAGCGGCGGAGAGAGGGGGTAGCGGGTCGGGCCAGGCGGTAATCTTGATTTGTAGACTGTGGGGCTTGTTTAACTGCGCGGCGTGGGCTTGTAACGCGCCGACCAATCCCAATTCGTCCAGGGCCGGCGGTCGCAGCTCATACACCAGCCGCCGAATCTCGGAGACCGTAGTCTGGTTTTGCGTTTTCAGGCCGTGCAGCAAACGGGCCGCTTCGGTTGGATCGCTTTTCAGCAGGTCTAAAATGGCGTCAATGGCAAAGGTCTGGCTGGCGAGCGTGGGACCAAGTTCGTCGTGCAGGTCGCGGCGGATGCGGCGGCGCTCTTCTTCGCGGGCCAGCACCAGCTTTTCGCGTGATTTTTGCAGGGCGTTGGTCAGGCGCAAAGAGTAGGCGGCGGCCCCGGCCTGGGCGGCGATGTCGCCCAGAAGCTGCTGCTCTTTGGCGGTGAACGGCTCGCCCGGTGAGCGGGGGGCGGCTTGCAGCCAGCCAACGATTTCGCCCTGGTAACGCAGCGGCCATTGCTGGAGAACGGCCGTTCCCCGTTCGCCGCTGCTGGCGGCGGGCTGCCGTTCCTCGTTGGCGACCAGTTCGATGGCGGCGTAGGGCAGCTTGAGGGTTTGGGTAATGGTGGCGGTGATGGCGGGCAGGGTTTGGTTGGGAACGGCCGTTTCCCCCAACTGCCGCCCCAATTGGGACAACACCTTGTACGGGTCATCCCGCTCGCCAAACATCAGCCGGTACACGCCGCGCTGTAAGCGTTGGCGCAGCGGTTGGAACAAAACGGCGATCAGGCCAGTAGCCAGTAAAGAAGCGAGTAGGTTATTTTGCGCTTGGAAGAGCAGGCTGAAGCCGCCCACAATGAGGATATACAGTGTAAGGACAACGGCCGTTAGTCCTCCATAAACCAGCGTGTGATTGATAACAAGGTTTACGGCATAGAGACGATACCGCAGAATTGCCAGGCCAATGGTAATCGGCAGCAGCAGAGAAGAGAGGCCCAGCAGAGCAGTGAGTAAATTGGGAATGGCGGGCAGGCGCAGCAGTGTGCCTAATGTTGCCAGCAAGATGAGCGTGGCGAAACAGGCTGTGGTTGCTCCCAGGCCACCCAAAACCCACTTCATCTGCAACCGTTCGATGCTATTGACTGTTTGACGATAGCGATAGATTTGCGCCAGAAATAACAGCCCGCACCATCCGACAAAGAGCAGCAAACTGGCGTGCGTGTGAGAGCGATAAGGGTTGAGGAGCGGCGTAACCAACCAACTGGCAGCCAAAACAGTCCAGGCGATCATAATAAGGCGCGTCCACCGGGGGACGAAACGGCCGTTAGGAAACAACGTCAAAAAATAGATGATCAATGTAAAAAATGTGGCCTGCAAAAGAGCCGCCGGTAACTGCCAGGCCGGGTGTAACAGTGGCAAGATAATGGCCCCAGGCCAGAAACCCACACCGGTGGCAATCAGCATCATCGAAGTCATGACGGCCAGCCAATCGTTGGGCCTACGCCAGAATAGAAATAATCCTATGCCGACAAAGGCAAAGAGCTGTAAACTGGCAACCAACAAAATCAAATCGCTGGTAAGAAACTCGACACCCACAACCGAGATAATAGCGGCATCGAGAGATGTCAGCAGGGCAACGCTTTCGGTATACCAGCTTTCCTGCCAGCTTATCCAGGCGCTGGCAACCAACATAACGGCAGCCAGGGCTGCGACAACAGTCCAGATTGCCTGCATAACGGCCGTTTTGCCAACCCTCACCTTCCGGGCAGCTTCTACCAGGTTCATGCGCCAGTTTTTCCTAAACTTATCAACGCCATAATTCAGCGCAGTGCAGATCATCGCAGGCGGTGAGGGTTTTTTGCAGCATGGGCAGCCATACCCATTGCGTGTCTTGGTTGAGACCGCCGCGACAATACTCGACGGCGATGTAGACGCCCATCGCCACGCAGAGGCGATAATCGTCCCATAGCTGTTCCCAACTGTAACCCGATACCCCGCGTTTGCTGAGGGTTTCGTGGTAATGGCGCAGAATCGGCCGTTCCCATTGGCGGCGGACTTCCACCTCCCATTCCATAGCGATGGCGTAGGCCAGATCATAGACGCCCAGCCAGGTGGTCAGGCCCCAGTCGAATGGTTGGCGGTCGATCAGGTACAACGGCCGTTCCCCCTCTCGTGGTACCATGATGTTGTAGCAACCGGCGTCGCCGTGCATGATCGTAAAGCCGTTGAGGTCTTGCGCCCGGTTGATCATCGCCTGCTGGTGGCGGGCGAAAACGTCGCGGATGGCGGCAGGCCAGTGGGGTTGCAGTTCGTGGGCAAGCTGGCCGATGATGTGCCCCGCGCCTGGTTCGCCAGTCGCCACCCAGCGGCGGATGTGGGCGGCGTCGTGCAGCGGGGCGTTGGCCTCGGCCAGCCGCGCTGCGCCCCACCAACGGCCGTGCAAGATGGCAAACGCTTCGGCCAAAGCCAGACCGTATGCCAGCGTGGGCGGCTGGTCGCAGGCCATTTTGTGGGTGGCGGAAACGTCCTCCAGCAGCAGATGGTAGCGATGAATGGCGGCGGAGTAACGGCCGTCGTAACAGCGCAGCAGCGGTGCATCGGGCACTTCCACATAGTCGCGCAGGTAATAATCCACTTCGGACGAGCCAAAAAATTCGCCGTCGCCGGTATCGGCGTCCACCAGTTTGAGGAAGAGGTGGGACGGCCGTTCCCCTTGCGCGTCTGAGCTGTAATGCAGACTTAACGAGCCGCTGGTAGACCAGTTGCCCTGGCCGCTGTCCGCCTCAAACCAGACGACTGCACCCTGGGTGAGTGCGCCGCTGCGGTGGAGAACGGCCGTTAGCCATTCGGCCGTCACCTGTTCCAGATTGGTGATTACCTGGTCCGACATAGCAGACAGTGTAGCACACATTTTTAACCATCCATCCTGATATTATTGCGCATTATACTCCACCACTGGTACGCCAGCGCCAGCCGGCCCACAAAGAACGAAGTAACTGACCAGCAGCGCGCCCCATCACTCCACAGCCACCGGCGTAACGGTTTGCAAATACGTCCAGATAGCGTGAAGCTCTGCCTCTGTATAGAGTTGGAACGATTCGTAGGGCATCTCACTGCTGAGGATTGTGCCATCTGGACGAATGCCCTGCGTCACCGCCCGCACAAATTCCGCTTGTGTCCAGGCGCCAACGGCCGTTTCATGCGGCGTGATATTGGGCGAACCAACCATCTCGTTGCCGGCAAAATCAGCCATGTGACAGGCCGAACAGTAAACCGCCAGATATTCACCATAGGCCAGGGTATCTTCGGCGGAGACAACAGTGGGCGGCGGCTGGCTCATATCCACATTTTCCGCCGTCACCAGGGAGAACAGGTTGGTGGCGTGCATCAGGCGCATCATGGGGCCGTAGCTGGGGGTGGGATGGTTAGAGTCTACCGGCGGGGCGCTGCGCAGATAGGCGATTAAGTTTTCCATATCACCCGTGTGAATCCCCTGGAAAAACTCGTAAGGCATCCCCACCGTCGGTAAGCCATCTTGTTTAACGCCATACCAGATCGCTCGGGCGATCTCTTCATCGCTATAGCGGCGGCCGATGCCATTTGCGCCGCTGGTCAGGTTGGCGCTGTAAATTTCGCCAAAGGCAGCGTCCTCGGAGAAGGGCATTCCGGCCAGATTGGCCCCGTGGCAGCTTTCGCAGTAAATGGCGTACAGCTTTTACCCAGCGGCGATGCGTTCGGGGTCGGTGGGAATGGTGAGGCTGAAAACGGCCGTGACCTCATACGTCTTGTTCAACCGGCTGGCGCTGACGGCATACACGCCAACCGCCAGCAGAATAATCAGCCCCAACAAACCCCCGGCAATCATGCCAATCCATTTGAGTACCCGTTTCATTGTTTGTCCTCCTGGTGGTTGTGTTGTGAGTCGGGCAACGGCCGTTTTCCCACTCACTTCTCCACAATACCCTCCCCGCTTTCCCGTTGTCATGGGGGTAGGCTCCTATTTCGGTCGGGAAATTTGCCAGCCAGCGCGCATTTTTGCGGCGCGATTGCGCGCAATCGCGCCGCTATCGTTTATAATGTCCCCAGAACATTCCCAAGCAGGAGGCAGTGAGACATGACCGCCCGATTAGCCAATCGCCTGACCCAGGCCCGCCGCCAACGCTTCGTTGGCCGCCGCGCCGAATTGGAGTTGTTTCGAGCCGCCCTTAGCCGCGATGTGCCTGACTTCGCCGTGCTGCACCTGCACGGCCCCGGCGGGATGGGCAAGACCACGCTGCTGCGCGAATTCGCCCAAATCGCTACAGAGGCAGGACGGCCGTGCGTTCCTTTAGACGGCCGTCACCTCGACGCCTCCCCACCCGGTTTCCTCACCGCCCTCCAACTCGCCCTCCGCTTGCCGTCCGAAACAGACCCCCTGGACGCCCTCGCCAGATTCCCCAACCTCCTCCTCCTCCTCGACACCTACGAACTCCTGTCGCCGTTGGATAGCTGGCTGCGCGAAGCGTTCCTGCCCCAACTGCCAGAACGGGCCATGGTGGTCATCGCCGGGCGGCAGCCGCCCCCCGCCGCCTGGCGTATTGGCGGATGGGCCGAGCTAACGCGCATTATCTCTCTGCGCAATCTGCGCCCCGACGAAAGCGCCGCCTACCTGCGCGGCCGGGGCGTATCGGAAGATGAGGCGGAGCGCGTCCTCAGCATGACCTACGGCCACCCGCTGGCCCTCTCTCTGGCCGCTGACCTCTTCCACCAAAACAAAACAACCAGTGCCTTCGACCTGAGGCAAGACCCCGACATCGTGCGGGTGCTGCTGGAGCGTTTTGTCGCCGATGTGCCCAGCCCCACCTTTCGCCAGGCGTTGGAAATCTGCGCCCACGCTTTCACCACTGACGAAGCGCTGTTGGCCCATTGCCTGGGGGCCGCCCAGGCCCCTGCCGCTTTCCAATGGCTGCGCGACCTCTCCTTCATTGAGCAGGGGCCGTTTGGCCTTTTCCCCCACGACCTGGTGCGCGAATTGCTGGAAGCGGAGCTGCGCTGGCGTAATCTGGCCCGCTTCCGTGAATTGCACTTTCAGGTGCGGAACCACATCATCCAGCAGATTCAGCAGCGCAGCGGTCCGGCGCAGCAAGTCGCTGTCTACGCCTTGCTCTTTCTGCATCGAAATAATCCCTTCATGCGTCCCTTCTACGAATGGCAATCCTTTGGACAACTCTACATTGACGTAGCGAAACCGGCCGACATCCCCATCATTGAAGGCATGATCCGCAGATACCAGGGTGAGGAATCGCTGGCCGCTACCCGCCATTGGTATGGTCGGCCCGAATCCACCTTGTATGTCTTCCGCGCCACAAGTCAGATCATCGCCGGATTTGGGCACGTGGTAGAGATCGGTCAGGTGACCGCCGAGGACATCGCGGCCGACCCGGCCACTCGCGCCGCCATCGCCCATTTGCAGACGACCACGCCATTGCGCCAGGGAGACGTGGTCTTTCACTTCCGCAATTGGATGGGGGCGGATGACTATCAAGGCTCGGCCGCCATCTTCAACATGGGAGCAATGGTCAGCCTGCGCCTGTTTTTTGACACGCCGCGTCTGGCCTATTCCTTCATCTCTGAAGCCAATAGCGACCATTACATTGAAATGTATACCTACTTGCGGATGCCCCTGGCCCCCGACGCCTGTTTTGCCATAGATGGGCAGTCGTTTGGCGTATTCGTCCATGACTGGCGGGTGGAGCCGGTGTTGGAGTGGATGAACATCATGGGCGAGCGGGAACTGCTGGACGAGATTGTGGCTCTGGAAAACATGCCGCAAACGTCGCAGCCGGTGGTTCTCTCCGAACCGGAGTTCGCCGAGGCGGTGCGCCAGGCGTTAAAAGAGTTCCGCCGCCCCGATTTATTGGCCCACAACCCGCTGCTGCGCTCCCGCTGCCTGTGCGACCGCAGTGAGGCAGAGCCAACGCCAGCGCAATTGCAAGCTCTGCTGCGCGAAGGAGCGGAAAGGTTGGCGGCCAACGCCAAAACGCAAAAGCTGCACCGCGTTCTCTGGCACACCTATTTTGAACCGGCTCCGACTCAGGAAACGGCCGCTGAGCTGCTTGATCTCCCCTTCAGCACCTACCGTTACCAGTTGGGCAAGGCGTCCGAGCAGATTGTCGGCTGGCTGTGGCAGCAGGAGCTGTACGGCGCAGAAAAGGCTTAATCAGGGCAGACCTGTTTTGCGGCGATTAGCGATTAGCGATTAGAGATTGGAGATTGGGCGACCTCCAATCTCCAATCTCTAATCTCCAATCTCCCTTCCCCCAAATTAGCAACAATTTAGCAAAAAGTTGGCTGGAAAGTTAGCAACGGCCGGTTTTACACTCTGTTTCATCAGCGTCAGATAGGCTGACGCCAGGCAAATCAGTAGCTTGATGAAACGGAGGTAATACGAGATGTTGACGATAACAAATGAAGGGAAAACGGCCGTTCCCCCCACCCAACTCAACCACGAAGCGACGGCGGCTCTGTGGACATGCGATCATTGCCAGGTGTGGTGGGGCAGCCAGAAGGGGCCACAATCAGAAGCCCGCTACTTGCTGCAACTGGCCGAGCCAAACACCGAACTTTTCAAATGGGAAGATTATCGCGGCTGGCGCGAAAAGGCGGCCACCGAACAGGTTTGCTCCGAATGCGGTCAAGCGGTTACTTCTCCCCGCTTTATGCTATTTGGGCAGGCGAACGGCCGTGTGGCCTGAGGTGAACCAGAGACTATCGGTTCTTCGGGCGGCGTGGCTGCTGCCTTATTGGTGGTTTGCTTGGCGCAGCGGCGGCACATCGCGGCTGGCATTGTGGTTGCAGGCAATCTACGCGATTTGGGTTTGGGTATACGGAGACAATGGGAGAGGCTAACATGACGCAACAAAAAGAATTTAGAGGTCAACAGGCGATTGTGATCGGGGCCAGCATGGCTGGGTTGTTGACCGCCCGCGTCCTGGCTAATTATTACGCACAGGTAATGCTGCTGGAGCGAGACAGCTTTCCAGCCGCAGGCGAAAACCGCAAAGGCGTCCCCCAGGGCCACCACGCCCATGCCATCCTGGCGCAGGGGCTGCATATCATGGAAGGGTATTTCCCCGGCCTGACGGACAGGCTGGTCAGCCTGGGCGCGGATTATGGGGATGTGAGCCATCTGGCCCGCTGGTTCCATGAAGGGGACTACCATCAGCCGACCATGAGCAGGGTGAACGCCATCAACGTCAGCCGCACCCGGTTGGAGGCGGAGGTGCGGGCGCGGGTGCTGGCTTTGCCCAATGTGCAAGCCATAGAGGGCTGCGATGTGTTGGGGTTGCTGACGACGCCGGATAACGGCCGTGTCACCGGCGCGCGTCTCATCCGGCGCAAGGCGGGCAGCGCGGAAGAGAGCCTGACGGCCGATTTGGTGGTGGACACCAGCGGGCGCGGTTCGCGCAGTCCCGCCTGGCTGGAGGCGTTGGGCTATGAACGGCCGGCAGAGGAAGCGGTGAAAATCGGCGTCACCTACACCTCCTGCCAGTTCCGGCGCAAGCCGGCGCATATGCCCGGCGTCAACGCCCTGATCGCGGCCGCTTCGCCGGAGAATCCGCGCGGCGGCGTGTTGCTCAGCCAGGAGGGGGAGCGTTGGATACTCACGGTGGCGGCTTATCTGGGCGAGCAGATCCCCCAGGATTATGTGGGGTTGCTGGCGTATGTGCGCGATATGGACATTCCCATGCTGTACGAGGTGGTGGCGAATGCGGAACCAATGGGCGAGCCGGTCCCGCACAAAATCCCCTCCAACTTGCGGCGGCGCTATGAACGATTGAGCCGTTTCCCCGAAGGCTATCTGGTGCTGGGGGATGCGCTGTGCAGCTTTAACCCGATTTATGGTCAGGGGATGTCGGTGGCGGCGATGGCGGCGGCGGCCCTGGACGCTTGTCTGGCGCAGAGGGAGGCGCGATTAGCGCAGCGGTTCTTTAAGCAGGTGGGGAAGATTATTGATGTGCCGTGGGGAACGGCCGTTGGCAATGACTTGCGTTTCCCGGAAGTTGAAGGCCCGCGCAGCCCGATGACTCGCTTCATCAACTGGTACATGGCGAAGCTACACCACGCGGCGCACCACGACCCGGTTGTCTCTGTCGCCTTTCTGAAGGTGGTGAATCTGGTGGCCCCGCCGCCCAGCGTGTTGCGGCCGGGCATTATGTGGCGGGTACTGCGCGGGAATCTGCGGCCGGTAAACAGGAAAGCTGGCGGGCGTGAGTCCGTTAGCGCCACCGAGACTGATTGGCAATTGTCGGGGGGAACGGGTAGTTAAGCGTTTTTGTGGGGGCTACTGGGACGGGGATGGAAAACGGCCGTTCCCCCCCACCCTGAGTTGTAACGACAAAGTGGACTGGAGGCAATATGGGGGAGGGATAACGGCCGTTCCGTACTTTGTTTAAGAAGTGACTTCTGGCTGGTGGATGATGCCTAGCCTCAATATGTACGGTTAGTTGGAGGGGGGAAGAAGTGAG
>CAYONK010000117.1:4325-9686 GCA_964405285.1 uncultured Ardenticatenaceae bacterium | reverse complement strand
GCACAGGTCTGGCTCATAATCGTTGCGGCTAAGGGAGATCATTAGCTTATCGTAGCCGACAAGACCAAGATCGTATTTTTGCACAAAAGCATCCAACAGCACTAGCAGCCTTTTACCAGCTCGATAATGCCACAACCTGACGGGTGAATGGAAAACCATCTCGCCATTAATAAATTCTGCTTTATCATCTTCGCTGATTTGGTTGTAGAATGCCTGCCGCTCTTGCTGCTCATGGGCGATCATCTGCTCTAGTTGGCGAAAATATAAGGGCAGTTTCGGCGAAGTAACAATGGGATCCAAGACTGCATCAATCATTTTTATCACCTCTCAACCATTGCAGCGCTTTTCATTGCATACCCTGATCATTGGCGCTGCGATCCTGTTTCAATTATAGGCTAAAAGGAGCGTTCCCGAAATGAGTAAAGGATATGTTCATCCCGATGTCCTCGTCAGTACCGATTGGGTAGCGGAAAAGTTGGGCGACACGGCCAATGTCCGGCTGGTGGAATCCAACGAAGATGTGCTGCTTTACAGCACCGGCCACATCCCCAACGCCGTCCACATTGATTGGGTGGCCGACCTGAACGACGCCGTCCGCCGCGACTACCTGGACGAAGAATCCTTCGCTGCGCTGATGGCGAAAAATGGGATCAGCAACGACACCACCGTCGTCTTTTACGGCGACAAGAACAACTGGTGGGCCTGCTATGCTTTTTGGGTCTTCAAACTGTTCGGCCACGCCGATTGCCGGGTGATGGATGGCGGTCGGAAGAAATGGATGGACGAAGGGCGCGAAGTGACCAAAGAGAAACCATCTTTCCCGGCCGCAAGCTACACCCCGGCGGCCCGGACTGATTATAAAATCCGCGCTTTCCGGGATCAGGTGTTGGAGCATGTGAATGGGCAACGGCCGTTAGTAGACGTCCGCAGCCCCCAAGAATTCAGCGGGGAACTGCTCCACATGCCCGGCTCGCCGCAAGAAGGGGCGCTGCGTGGCGGCCACATTCGCGGGGCGCGTAATGTCCCCTGGGCGCGGGCGGTGGCCGACGATGGCACGTTTAAAACGGCCGACGAACTCCGCGCCATCTACGAAGAAGAGCAGGGCCTCTCGCCGGAGAAGAACGTCATCGCCTACTGTCGCATTGGCGAGCGCAGCTCTCACACCTGGTTTGTCCTCACCTACCTGTTGGGCTACCCCAACGTGCGCAACTACGACGGCTCCTGGACCGAGTGGGGCAACCTGGTCGGTGTGCCGATTGAAAACCCCTCAAAACAGCGTTAAAGCGTAGACCCGAAGGGTTTCCCCAAACCCCTCGGGTTTTTTATAGGTGAAAACGATGCGCTGTCTTTTTGCTTACCTTTTTTCGACGTTGCTTTGGGTCATTGCCAACCCGCGCGGGTTATGGCAAACGTGGCGGCAAATGAGCGGACAAATTCCGGCGTTGGCTCGTTGGCTGCGCCGGCCGCAACCCTCTGAGGCTCTTCTCTTCTCTCTCCCCTTCGCCGGCCGCTGGACGGTACTCAATGGCGGCGTGGACCGGGCAACTTCCCACTCATGGGGGTTGGTCTCCCAGCGGTATGCTTACGATTTTGTCATCACCGGTGATGAGGGGCGCACGTTTGGCGAAAACGGCCGTTCCCCCCAAGCCTACCACTGCTTCGGCCAACCCATCCTGGCCGCCGCCGACGGGCAGGTGGTTGCTGTCCAAAAGGACATCCCCGACTATGCTCATGCCGGTAGCTGTTGGATAGATTGGCGCACCCCCGACTTGCGCGGTAACTACGTCATCATTCAGCATGACGACGGAGTATACAGCCTCAGCGCCCATTTGCAGCAGGGCAGCGTGATTATTGCTCCAGGCGAGAGGGTGCAGCAGGGGCAGATGATCGGGCTTTGCGGCAACAGCGGTCATTCTACCGAACCCCATCTGCACTTTCAGGTGCAGGATCACCCCGACTTTTTTCGGGCGGTTGGGTTGCCGATTCGTTTCGTCCACTTTGGTGCGCAGGAGATAGGGGGAGAGGGCGAGAAAACGGCCGTTGCCGCCGGTTACGTCCACAAAAACCACCAGGTCTGGCCGGAGCAAGACCCTGATGGATTACTCATGCCACCGGTCCAACCGGCCTTTAAAACCAGTGATCTGATTACTTCCGTTGCCAATTCGCTCTTCGGCTTCATCGGGCTTGCCTATGTATGCTGGCTCTTGTTTAGCGTATTGCTCCGCTTGCTCGCCTGATCCGCCGATGGGTCATGGGACGCATCGGCCTTTGGTAGACAACAAAAAAGACCAGTCGCTCACAACGAGCGACTGGTCTGGTGGATTGGTTTAACTGGCTCATTGCCAGCATTTAGCTCTCTTCTCGCAACCCTCGCGCATAATCGGGGTCTGTTTCCTGTTTTCTCTTGTCGCGTAGACCGCGCCCGTAGTCAGGCGCTTCTTGATCAGGCGCGTTATCCCGGAGACCGCGAGCAAAATCGGATTGATCCTTCTCGGGTCGTTTCTCGTCGCGCAAGCCACGAGAGTAATCCGGCCCTTTTTTCTCTTCGTCGTCCTGGAATGGGTTCGGTTTAGTTTTAGTATTCATGGGGTTTTACTCCTCGACCAAACAGTTGTAAAAGGAGAAACTGGATGGTCACAATGACTCTTGGCAGTCACTCTCCAGTCTAACAGATTCCGCCTGATTTGTTAAATCTCAGAAGCGATATTAAGGTTCTACCCATACTCCTTATCATGGGCTGGGGCGATGAATTGCGCTTGCTGCGCAACATCCGGCGATTGCTTTGCAGCGAGTCACGTAGCAGCGCATTGACAGCCAATAGGCCAGGGTTATAGAATTTAGTCAGGAGTACCGGAATTATGCCGCAAGCGCCGCCGGATGTAGACCCCTCGCTTCTTCCCTTTTTCGCCCCGCAGGGCATTGTTCTCTTTGGCGCGACGCCGGACCCGGCGCGCCTGGGGTTTGGTCTGGCCCGTAACCTGGCGCAGAGTGGGTACACTGGCGCGGTTCACTTTGTCAATCCGAAAGGGGGCTGGTTGTTAGAACGGCCGTTATCCCCCTCTCTTGCCGCCGTGCCCGATCCTATAGACCTGGCTGTCTTGCTGCTGCCGGCCCCGTTCACCCCCTCGATTTTGGCCGAATGTGGGCAGCGCGGCATCCGCGCCGCCATCATCCTCTCCGGCGGCTTTCGTGAAACAGACGAAGCCGGGGCCGCCCTGGAAGCTGAATGCCTGCGCGTCGCTCGCCAGTATGAGATGCGCCTCATCGGCCCTAACTGCGTCGGACTGCTTGACACCCATTTGCCACTGGACACTACCTTCTTACCACCGCCCGGCCCGCCTCCCGGCGACATCGCCTTCATCAGCCACTCCGGAGCGATTTGCGCCATCATCATTGATTGGGCGGCAGGGCAGGGGTTTGGTCTTTCCCGCCTGGTAAGCCTGGGCAATCAGGCGGACGTGGACGAGACAGATGCGTTAACGGCCGTTGCCGCCGACCCACATAGCAAAGTAATCACGCTCTATCTCGAAGGGGTGAAAAACGGCCGTCGCTTCACCCAAATCGCCGGGGAAATCAGCCGCCACAAGCCGATTGTCGCCCTCAAAGTTGGCCGCTATGCCGCCGGGCGGCAGGCGGCCGCCTCCCATACCGGTGCGTTGGCGGGCAGCGAGAGCGCCTTCAACGCCGCCTGCCGCCGCGCCGGTATTCTGCGGGCGGAGAGCAGTGAGCAGCAGTTTGATTGGGCGCGGGCGCTGGCCTGGTCGCCGCTCCCCCAGGGCCGCCGCGTCGCCATCCTGACCAACGCCGGTGGCCCCGGCGTCACCGCCGCCGATGCTTTGGAAGCCAATGGCCTGCGCCTGGCGCAGTTGAGCGAGCAGACCATCGGGCAAATGGCGGCGATTTTGCCGCCATTTGCCAGTCTGCATAACCCGGTAGATATGTTGGCCAGCGCCTCGCCGGAGCAATATGCCGACTGCCTGCGCCTGCTGTTGGCCGATCCGGGCGTGGATAGCGTTTTGCTGCTCCTGCCGCCGCCGCCGATGTACGCTACCGGGGCAGTAGCCCGCGCCCTCATCCCCATCATCTACGCCGCTGAGAAGCCGGTGTTGCTGGCTCTGATGGGCGAACGGCTGATTCAGGAAGCGTCCGTCCATTTTCGCGCCGCCCGCGTGCCGGAATATCGTTTCCCGGAGCGAGCGGCCAGCGCCCTGGCGGCTTTGAACGCGCGGGCGGATTTCCTGGCGCGGCCGGCCGGATCGCCCATTCTCTCTACAGACGTTCAGACCGGGCGGGCGCGGGCGTTGCTGCGGGATGTGCCCAGAAGATTGGGGGAAGCTGTGCCAACGGCCGTTTTGCAGCAGATGCTCACCTGTTATGGCCTACGTTTGCCGGAACTGCGCCTGGCGCAGACGGCCAGGTCGGCCGCTGCCGCCGCCCGTGAATTGGGTTTTCCGGTCGCCTTAAAGATCGCCTCGCCGGATATTTTGCATAAGTCGGACGTGGGGGGGATTGCGTTGGGATTAGAGGGGGAAACGGCCGTTGTCGCCGCTTTCGAGGGGATGATAGCTCAAGTCCGGGCCGCCCGGCCGGACACCGCTATCCAGGGTGTCCACATCCAGCCCATGATACCGCCGGGGCAAGAGCTGATCATCGGAGCGCTGCAAGATCCGCAATTTGGCCCACTGGTGATGTTTGGCTCCGGCGGCGTTGAGGTGGAGGGTCTGGAGGACGTGGCTTTCGCCCTGGCCCCGTTGACAGAAGCGGACCTGGATTACTTGCTGGCCCACACCTGGGCGGGGCGACGATTAGGCGGCTTTCGGCATCTGGCGGCGGGGGATGTAACGGCCGTTCGCGCGGCGCTCTCCCGTCTGGCCCAACTGGCGGCAGATTTCCCGGAGTTGGCCGAGATTGAGATTAACCCCCTGCGCGTCTTACCCGCCGGGGCAGGCGTCTACGCCCTGGACGCGCGGGCGCTGTGGGGTGAAGTGTCAGGGTAGGCCATCGAAGAACTCAACGACCCCGGTTTCTAACGAATACTCCGCCCCTACCACCAACAACCCTTCTGTCTGAATAAGCTGCTCCAGGATTTTGGAGCCGTGACGCAGTTGATTGGCCGAGGCCCGGATGTTGGCCCGGATGGCTGCGCGTGCCAGCGACTCTGGGTCGTTGCGTAAATCTGTGGCTAACAATTCCTGCACTGATGGCCGGATACGGTCCACGATGGAGCGGAGGCCGGGTGATTGCTCTTCCGTCGGCTGTTGGAGTTGGGACAAGGTGGCCCGGACTGCGCCGCAGTAGGTATGCCCTAAAACCACCACCAGCCGCGTGCCGAACCGCGCCGCGGCGAACTCGACGCTACCG
>CAYONK010000117.1:0-4315 GCA_964405285.1 uncultured Ardenticatenaceae bacterium | reverse complement strand
ATTCCGCAGCAGCAAATTCCACGCTGCCAATTTGGGAGGAGGCGACGACATTACCGGCTACCCGGATGACGAATAGATCGCCGAGGCCCTGGTCAAAAACGATTTCTACCGGTGCGCGGGAGTCGGAACAGCCGAGGACGACGGCGAACGGGGATTGCCCGGCGACCAATTCGCGGCGACGGGATTGGCCCATGAGGGTTTCTAATTTGCGTTCGCCGGAAACGTAACGGCCGTTGCCTTCCCGCAAACGTTCCAGTGCTGCCAATGCTGATAACATAGTTCGTTTTCCTACCTGTGTAGATTGGTTCACGACAAAAACGTGCTTTCTTGGTTTTTGCGCTGGCCTAACTATTACCGCAAAGGGGCGAAGCGCGCAAAGGATTCAGTGCTTTCTTTGCGTGCTTCGCCCCTTTTACGGTAAAGCGGCTGTCTACACCCGAACGATGTTAGATAGAATCACCGGTCGGGATTGTGTTTTGTGGTAGAAGAAGTTTTGTAATGTCTCGCGCACGGTGTTGTCGTGTGAACGGCCGTTGCGCTGCAACTGCCGCTTCAACTCCTGTCGCGCCTCATCCATCAACTCCTGCGACGCATCCATGCGTAAAAAGCCCCGGCTGATCAGACTGAGTTCCCCGGACAGCTTGTTCTGCTTGTCCACCGGCACGTAAGCCACCACAAAGCCATCCTGCGCCAGCCGCTCCCGATCCCGCATGACCAACTCACCAATTTCGCCCACCAGCGAGCCGTCAACGTACACCGCGTCGGCCGGAATAGAGCCTTCTTCCCACGCCTTCTCGCCATCCGTCACCCAGGTAGCCCCATTGCGCAGGATGAACACATCTTCCAGCGGCAGGCCATGCTCCTGGGCCAAACGAGCGTGCAGATGCAGATGACGCGCCTCGCCATGCACCGGAATGAGGAAGCGCGGCTTAACTGTCTCCAGCATCATCCGCATGTCTTCGCGGCTGCCATGCCCAGAGACGTGAACCGTCGCCAGCGAGCCGTAGACCACGTTCGCCCCACGAGCGAAGAGATTGTTCAGCATCCGCCCCACGTCTTCCTCATTACCGGGAATGGTGCCGCCGGAGACGATGATCATATCACCCTCGTGAACCTGGACCTGACGGTGTTCACCTCTGGCCATTCGGTTTAAGGCCGAGCGGGGTTCGCCTTGCGAACCGGTGGAGAGGATCACCAGCTTCTCATCCGGGATCCCATCGCTGACGTCTACCAGCAGTTTCTTGGGGATTTTCAGATAGCCCAAATCGCGGGCCAGTTCCACATTTTGCTGCAAGCTGCGGCCGGTCAGGGCCACTTTGCGCCCATACTTATCTGCCAGCCGCATAATCTCTTGTAAACGGGCCAGCACTGAGGAGAAGGTGGCGATGATGATGCGCGACTTGCCCGCTTCGGCGAACAGTTCGTCCAGGGTGTCGGCCACCAACTGCTCTGTTGGGGTGCGGCCAGGGCGGTCGGCGTTGGTGCTGTCGCCCAACATAGCCAGCACGCCATTTGGCGTCAGCTCCCGTAAACGGCCAAAATCTGTCGTCCGGCCGCCGGTGGGTGTTTCGTCTAATTTATAGTCGCCTGTGTGGACGACTGCGCCCACCGGGGTGTCAATCACCAGCCCGACAGAAGCCGGGATGGAGTGGGCTACGGCAAAGGGGCTGATGCGGAAAGGGCCAAGATTCAGTGTTTGCTTGTCGTCTATCACTTGCAGCGTGGCCCGGTCGCGGACGTGGGCTTCTTCCAATTGCCTCTCTACCATGCCGATGGTGAGCGCTGTGCCATAGATGGTGGCATTCACCCGCTGTAGCAGGTAGGGTAAGCCGCCGATGTGGTCCATGTGTCCATGTGTCAGGACGATACCGCGCAAGGTTTCCTTGTTCTCCACCACGTAGTCGAATTGGGGAAGAACCAGGTCAATACCATACATGTCGCTTTCGGGGAACATCACCCCGCAGTCTACGATAATCTGATTGCGGCCGTATTCAAACAATGTCATGTTCTTACCGATTTCCCCCAGGCCGCCCAGAGGAATAATTTTCAAATTTTTCGTCATACTATCCGTTACTTCATTTTCCTTATGTTAATTTATGGTGTGTATATTCAGACCTGCCTGACAGATAGCCCCGGCGCACGGCCAAACCGCACGATAGGGTGCTGTCACAGGTATTTGGTGGTGTCGTTACTCAGTTGGAGGAGCAGTCAGGTTGAAGAACTGGCTTTTTCCACATACAACAATTACGTACCATAGCAAATCGTCCGCCATCATAACATAAAACGAGAAAAATACCATGAGCATTTTCTTACAATGCTTATGAAGTGGGCGCGGGTTTGACAGTTGGCGTGGTTGTTATAAACTGTCGCCTATGCGGATTGATACCTTCTTCGGAGATCGGCGTGTTCGATGGCTGGCTGGTTGGCTTGTTTTGCTCATCCCGCTTTTTTTCTTAGGGGTGTTTTTCTTTTACCCATTGGGGAACATATTGCGTTTGAGTCTGACGACAACGGCCGTTGCCGACCTTTGGCAACGGCCGTTTCTCCGCAGCATCATCTGGTTCACCATCTGGCAGGCCGCACTCTCTACCCTGCTGACGCTCGTCGTCGGGCTGCCCGCCGCCTATCTCTTCGCCCATTACCACTTCCCTGGCCGGGGACTGCTCAAAGCGATTGCCACCGTGCCTTTTGTCATGCCCACCGTCGTCGTCGCTGCGGCGTTCAGCGCTTTGCTGGGGGCGCAAGGGCCGCTCAATCGTCTGCTCGTCACCCTCTTCGCCCTGGAGCGCGCTCCGATTCATCTGGAGCAAAGTCTGGCCTTGATCTTGCTGGCCCACGTCTTCTACAACGTCGCCGTCGTGATTCGACTGGTAGGCGGATTCTGGGCAAATCTCAATCCGCGCCTGATCGAAGCGGCCCGGCTGCTCGGCGCGTCGCGCGCCCGCACCTTTTGGTCTGTGACTCTGCCGCTACTGCGCCCCTCCCTGCTCAGCGCCAGCCTGTTGATCTACCTTTTTACCTTCACCAGCTTTGGCGTGATCCTTATCCTGGGCGGGCCTTATTTCTCGACTGTCGAGACGGAGATTTACCGGCAATATGTCACGTTTCTCCGACCAGACCTGGCGGCGGCGCTTTCCTTGCTGCAAATTCTCTTCACCTTTGCTTTGATGTCGGTGTACGCACGCTGGCAGCAGCAAACGGCCGTTCCTCTCGATTTTCGCCCCCAGCAGACCAACCTGCGTCGCCCGCACAGCCTGGGGGAGAAAATGGCCGTTGCCGCCCTGCTGACCGGCCTCAGCCTCTTCATCCTCAGCCCGTTGCTCGCCCTCATCTGGCAATCGCTGGTGGATCGCGACGGCCAATTTACCCTGGCTTATTACCGCGCCTTGCCGGAATTGCGCCGGGGGAGCGTTTTGTTTGTGCCGCCGTTAACGGCCGTTCGCAATTCTGTCGGCTATGCCCTGCTCACCCTCATCCTGGCCGGTATCCTGGGCATCCTGACGACTACTTTGCTGGCTCGCCCCGGCCGTTGGCGCAAATGGCTCGATCCCCTCTTCATGCTGCCGCTTGGCGCTTCGGCGGTGACGTTAGGCTTTGGTTACGTCGTCACCTTCGGCCAGCTTCGCACCTCGCCGCTGCTCGTCCTCATCGCCCATACCCTGGTCGCCTTTCCCTTCGTGGTGCGCAGCCTGATGCCGGTGCTGTTGGGCATCCGCCCCAGCCTGCGCGAAGCGGCCGCGGTGATGGGAGCCTCGCCCTCCCGCGTCTGGCGGGAGGTGGATTTGCCGATCATGGGGCGGGCGCTATTGGTGGCGGCCGTTTTTGCTTTTACCGTCAGTATGGGTGAATTTGGCGCGACCAGCTTTATCGTCCGCCCCAACAGCGGCTACCTGACGCTGCCCATCGCCATCCAACGTTACCTGGGTCAACCCGGCGCGTTGAACTTTGGTCAGGCGATGGCCCTCAGCAGCATCCTCATGCTGGTCTGCGCCGCCGGATTCATCGCCATCGAGCGTTTCCGTTATGCCGACATTGGCGAATTCTAAGCGTAGTCCCTCTCTGGCGCTGTTTGATTGGGAGATTGGAGACTCAGTAGATTAAAAAATTACTCCGCAGATAAGACATGATTGGTAATAAGCATTTATCCGCAGATTCACGCAGATTCCGCAGGTTTCTTCTGCTCAATCTGCGGATTGATATTTTGACATAAGGTTAATCCCAATAATGTTTATTGACGCAGATTTCGCAGATTGAACCAGAAAAATCTGCCTATGGCATGGTAGCGCTGCGGTGGTCAGGCTATAATCCTGACCCG
>CAYONK010000116.1:0-9705 GCA_964405285.1 uncultured Ardenticatenaceae bacterium | reverse complement strand
CAATGGTCAATGGTCAATGGTCAATGGTCAATGGCTGATGAGGCGCGGGGGCCTGACGTCTTGTCCTGTAGCAGGTTCTTGAACGTCTGTTCAAATCTTCGTTCTGTTTGATACCCGCTGATTTACGCGCAAGATGAGGTGGCGTTTCGTTCAGGCTGTCAGGCGCGGCGGTTTGCGGTATGATTGCGCCAAATTCACACTTGGAAAGAATTCCCTATGAACGACAAACAACAACATCCTTTGAGCCGCTTATGGCAGTATACCCGCGCCTATCATCCTACCCTGGTCATCGCCACCCTCTATTCAGTCTTAAACAAAGTCTTCGACCTGGCCCCGCCCGTCCTGATTGGCATGGCGGTGGACGTGGTAGTGCAGCAGCAAGATTCGTTCCTGGCCCGGCTGGGCATTCCAAACGTCATGACGCAGTTGGTGGTGTTGGGGGTGTTAACGGCCGTTATCTGGGCCGCCGAATCCCTCTTCCAATACCTCTATGCCGTGCGCTGGCGCAACCTGGCGCAAAGCATCCAACACGAACTCCGCCTGGACGCCTACGACCACGTGCAGCACCTCGACATGGCCTTCTTCGAGGAGCGCAGCTCTGGCGGATTGATGGCCGTCCTCAACGACGACGTCAACCAGCTGGAGCGCTTCCTGGACGGCGGCGCCAACGAAATCATTCAACTCATAACCACCATCGTCGTCATCGGCGCCCTCTTCCTGGTGTCCGCCCCAACGGTAGCCTGGATGACCGTGTTGCCAATGCCCTTCATCATCTGGGGATCGGTCCATTTCCAGCGCTGGCTGGCGCCCCGTTACCGGCGCGTGCGCGAGCAAGTGAGCATCCTTAACAGCCAGTTGGCCAATAATCTAGGCGGCATCGCCACCATCAAAAGTTTCACCGCAGAAGACCACGAACGGGAGCAAGTCCGCCGGGAAAGCGACGAATACCGCCAGCGCAACCAGGCGGCCATCGCCCTTAGCGCTGCGTTCGTGCCGCTGATTCGCATGGTGATCGTGATCGGCTTCATCGCCATCATGGTGTTTGGCGGCCGGCTGGTGCTGCAGGGGGCGTTGGCTGTGGGCACTTACAGCGTGTTGGTTTTCATGACCCAACGGCTGCTTTGGCCGCTGACGCGCCTGGGGGAGACGCTCGATCAATATCAGCGGGCCATGGCCTCTACAATCCGGATTTTCTCTTTGCTAGACACGCCGTCTACGATCAATAGCGGGCCGGAGCCGTTGCCGACAACGGCCGTTAAAGGGGACATCGCCCTCGAATCAGTTTCTTTTGCTTACGGGGGCGGGAACGATGGAACCAGCGACATCACCTACCCCAACGTCATCCGCGACCTTTCACTGCGCATTGCCGCAGGGCAAACCGCCGCCATCGTCGGCGCGACCGGCGCGGGCAAAACCACCCTGATGAAGCTGCTGCTGCGCTTTTACGACGTGACCGAAGGGCGCATTTTGCTAGACGGCCACGATTTGCGCCAGCTACAGCTCAGCGATTTACGCCAGGCAATCGGGTTTGTCAGCCAGGACGTGTTTCTTTTTCACGGGTCGGTGCGGGCAAATATCGCCTACGGCACCTTCAACGCCACCCTGGAGGAAATTGTCGAAGCGGCCAAACTGGCCGAGGCCCACGATTTCATCATGGACCTGCCGCACGGCTATGACACAATCGTCGGGGAACGGGGGCAGAAGTTATCCGGGGGGCAGCGGCAGCGCATCTCTATCGCCCGCGCTATCCTGAAGGATCCGCCGGTCCTGGTGTTGGACGAAGCCACGTCATCGGTAGACAACGAGACAGAAGCGGCGATTCAGCGCTCTTTAGAGCGCCTGGCGGTCGGGCGAACAACCATCGTCATTGCCCATCGCCTTTCGACGGTGCGAAATGCGGACGTGATCTTTGTGCTGGAAAACGGCCGTTTGCAAGAACAAGGCCGCCACGAAACCCTATCCGAACAACCCGATGGCATTTACGCCGGACTCTGGCGCGTACAAACCGGTGTGGCCGCCCGACGGCAGGCAAACGGCCGTTAATAGAAAAAGCAAGGTATCAGGAGTAGAGTCATATTGAAGTCTGTGCAAATCCAGAGTATACTATTCTGGATTCGCCAAAGTAGGTCAACAAGATGAATAAAACTCTCACTCCCGCGCTTGATATGTACGATGCCGAAACCAATCGGATCGTTGCCCGCATCTCCTTAAACGGGTACGACATCAAAGCTGGCGGCTTGCTTCCGACCACCGGGGCCATGCGCAGCTTTGTCGTCCTTAACGGAGATTTATGGGATTCCTGGAACGCTTGCGCCGCACTCTCTTTGCGTAATGAAGCTGGCGCAACTGTTGCGGTGCGCATAGCCGCATTGCCTGTCGAAGAAGACAGCTACGGTTTGCTAGAATTTCTTTAACCACCTTCCCTGGTAGCCGAACCCCCAAAAGCTCCGCAATGCGGAGCTTTTTTTATGCGCGTTTAGCTCCTCTTAACTCCAAAACTTATCCCAGAGAATTCCCCATAGATTGATCTTTTTAGTAGTGGTTAGTAGGGGCTGTTGATATGTGGATATCACCGCTGAGGGGGTATATGCGCGGTTGTGCCCCGAATGGTTCCCAGATGCAGGGGGTGTCTGCTTGATTGCATTTGGGGTAGCTGTGGAGAAGGGAAACGGCCGTTGTGTATTCTCTTTTCCCGTTGCCAGGGGTGGTCCGACCGAGCTAACCCATATGTGGCGGGTGGCTCCGCCAGTCGCCTATATCTGGATTTTAGGAGGGAGGGAAACGGCCGTTGGTCAGGACAGTTTTCCACAAAAGCCTGTGGTTATCCACAGTTATGCCGCAGTTATCCACAAAACTACCCATTTTTCCCTTGACAAACGCCCCTTACCCTGGTAAACGAAAAGACCGGTTCTCTTCAGAACCGGTCCTTGAGGGCACAACTTTTAGGATGATGGCCGGGCAGCCTGGTGGCGGATTAGCGAAGAGCTACCGGATAGCTCCCATTTGCGGCGTAGAGCGCTGCCTTAATCTCCAACATATCGCGGCGGGCAGTCGTATCCGTTTCCATGAGGGAGGCAATTTTCTCGTAACCATACAAAATCGTCGTATGGTCGCGGTCTCCCAGAGAAGCCCCAATTTGGGGCAATGAGCTATCCGTCTCTGTGCGCGCCAGATACATAGCCATTTGCCGGGGGAAGGCGATGGTCCGGCTGCGATTGGTGCTTGTCAGGGCGTCGGCGCTAACGTTGTAATAGGCGCAAACAGCGTCAATCACCTGATCCATCGTCACCTTTTCCGGTCGGCGCACCAGATCCGCCAGCGCCATGTTCACCAGTTCCGAATCCACCGTCCCCATGCCGGACAATTGCGCGTAGGCGATCACCTTGTTCAGCGCCCCTTCCAATTCCCGGATGTTGTTACGCACATGGTGGGCGATCAGGTCAATCACGTGATCCGGCACGTCTATGCCATGATCTTCTGCCTTTGCCTGTAAGATCGCTTTGCGCGTTTCCGTATCCGGCAATTGAATGTCCGCCATCAGCCCCCATTCAAAACGCGATTGCAGCCGCTCTTCCAGAGTGGCCATCGCTTTTGGCGGACGGTCGCTGGACAGCACCACCTGTTTGCCCTGGCTGTGCAGATCGTTGAAGGTGTGGAATAGCTCTTCTTGGGTGCTTTCCTTGCCCGCGATGAATTGAATGTCGTCAATCAGCAACACGTCCGGCGTGCGATAACGCTCACGGAATTGGGCCATCTGCTTGTTACGGATAGATTGCACCAGATCGTTGGTGAACGTTTCCGAGGAGATGTAGCAGATGGTCAATCCATCACTGACGCATTTGTGGCCGATGGCGTGGAGCAAATGGGTTTTTCCCAAACCGACGCCGCCGTAAATGAATAAGGGATTATAGGTTTGCCCCGGATTTTCTGAAACAGACAGTGCGGCCGCGTGGGCCAGCCGATTGCTTGGCCCAACGACAAATGAGGCGAAGGTGAATCGGTTGTTCAGCGCCAGGCTGATTGCTACGTGGCCGTTTGACCCGTTTGTGGGGCGCAACGGCCGTTTCCCATTCGTCTCAGCAGGGTTGTTGCTCAACACCGGGGCCGGCGCCGCAATGATCTCATCGGACCAGACGACAAAACGGATGCTAACGGCCTGATTTACAATCGCCGTCAGCGTGCGCAAAATGGTGTCTTGCAGACGATTCTCCAGCCAATCTTTGGCGTAATCGTTGCGTACGCCGATGACAAATTGGTCATCTTCGCACGTGAGCAAACGCGCATCTTTCAACCAGGTGTTGAAAGTTGCTTTTGTCATTTGCAACTCAAGCTCACCGAGCGTTGCTTTCCAGGCTATTTCTGGAGACATCATATTAACCGCTCCAATGTTTTTAATGGTCCGCCTTGCAAGATAGGCAGGCGCGACACCCCGTCGGCAAACAGCCGCACGGAAAGAACTAAATTGAAGAAAGGGGGATTCTGGCCGTCGCAGTAGATTATTTCACGCTTATTGAGACCCTCACCCAATAAGCTTCTCTTTTGCCCATGTTAACCAGACTAAACCGGTTCGCCACGACCCTGACGAACGCTTATAGCTAACAATGATCAATCAGAAAAGCTCCGACGGTCCATTCATTCTAGCAAATGGAGGGGGGAAACGCAATGAAATTTTGGCGAAAATGCCTTAAAAGGTTTAATGTTTTTAGGATGCTAGAACCTTAAAAAATTGGTTTATTTTAAGATCATTACCTTGACAGCACCGTCGTTTGCCTAAGTTTGGGGATGGGGTTTTCCGATCACCCACATATAGGGGTCTGTTTCTGCATAAGTCTGGTGGATAGTGTGTGCGCGAGGAAGCATTGACGCTCTTTTCACGGATAGGGAAATACATCGTTCAGAATTAACGCGCGACGCGCGTTCTTGGCCGTTGCTTGACAATAGTGTTGCAAATTGTCTAGAATTCCATCGTCTCAAGGCGTAGGCTGCCGCTGCTATTCGTCTTGGTTGTCACACTATGAACGTACATGGAGGCTCAATATGAACGTAATCAAGGTTTCTGCTCGTTCTCGTACTGCTGCTGTGGCGGGAGCCATCGCTGGGGTCATGCGTGAAGTTCACCGGGCGGAAGTGCAAGCCATCGGAGCCGGTGCTGTAAACCAGGCCTTAAAAGCCATCGTCATTGCCAAAGGATATCTGGCCGAAGAAGGTGTTGAAATCATCTGTATACCGTCTTTTGTGGAAGTCGCTATTGATGAGCAGGAGCGGACTGCGATTCGGATAGTGGTTGAAGCGCGTAGCTAGTTGGGGAGGCTTGAGCGTGTAGCAATGGGCACGGCCGCAAGCCGTGTCCTTTTTATTTGGGCAACGGCCGTTGCCCATACGCCGGCAAACCTATCTGGTACTCGTACTCCGTGTGCTGTGAGCCGTGTTTGCTGTTGACGAGTACTCATTCGGAGGAGTGGAGCAATGTTGAAGCCAGCGGATTTCTTTGATTTGAGCGATGCGTTTACCGCCGCATTCTTCACCGACTGCGACTATGTCTGGCAGGCATTGTCGCAAATCAGAGAGAACGTCGCCCGGCTGGTGGGAGATAAACAAACGATATTGGGTCAGGTGATGCCCGGTGCGTATCTTAGCGACCAGCCCATCTATATCGCCGAAGGCGCCCGCATTGAGCCGGGAGCCTACGTCCACGGGCCGGCCTATATCGGACCCGGCGCGGTGGTGCGGCACGGGGCATTTGTGCGCGAGGATGTGATTTTGCTGGCCGGGGCGATTTTGGGCCACGCCAGCGAAGCGAAGAACAGCCTGTTTTTGCCAAAAGCGGCCGCCCCCCACTTCAACTACGTGGGCGATTCGATTTTGGGCCATCACGCGAACCTGGGAGCTGGCACGAAGTTGAGCAATTTGGGGATCTTGAGTGAGAAGGATGCGGCGACGGGAAAACGGCCGTCTATCCACCTGACCATCGAAGACCAGACCTACGACACCGGGCTGAGCAAGTTCGGCGCGATCCTCGGCGACGCGGCGCAGACGGGCTGTAACGCCGTTCTCAACCCCGGCTGTCTCGTAGGGGCCAATACCCTGGTCTACGCCAACGTCAGCTTGCGCAAGGGGTACCACCCGCCGAACAGCATTATTAAACTGCGGCAAAACGTGCGCCGCATTGACAAGATCAGGGATTGAGCGATGGCCTGGCTGCAAAAAGAGTTCACGCTGGCTGCCAGACGGCGGGGGTTCCACCTGGTGACGGCCGAAATTGTCCAGCAGCTACCGGAATTGCGGGAGTATGCCGTTGGTTTGGCCCACATCTTCATCCAGCACACCTCCGCTTCGCTGACGCTGAACGAAAACGCGGATCCAACGGTGCGTCAGGATTTCGAGAGCCATTTTAACGTGATGGTCCCGGAGAACGCGCCATATTACATCCACACCTACGAAGGGCCGGACGATATGCCAGCCCACATTAAAGCAGCCTTGCTGGGGCCAAGCCTGACGATTCCGATCACCGACGGCCGTTTTAACCTGGGCACGTGGCAGGGGAGTTACCTTTGCGAACACCGGGACCGGGCGCGAGGGCGACGGTTAGTGGTAACGCTGAACGGCCGTTTGCGCTAAAGCCCACGCCCGCATACTTTTTGACTTGCGCGGCAACCTGGTATACAGTTTAACCGAAGATTGAGTAAGTTTTTGTTTCGGAAATCAAGAGAACCGTCCAGCCTTACACAGTCTGGGCGGTTTTTTTTCTGCGACAAAAATAGCACGTAAGGAGATTTAAGATGGACAATGTAGAACAAGGAACGGTCAAGTGGTTTAGCGACCAAAAAGGGTACGGCTTTATCGCCCGCGATAATGGGGGGGACGTCTTCGTTCACTTCTCCTCTATCGGAGGACAACAAGGCTTTCGGACTCTGGTCGAAGGCGACCGGGTAGAATTCACCGTGCAGATGGGCGACAAAGGCCTCTCTGCTGTTAACGTAAGCAAGGTTTAAGAAGGATTTTCCATGACACAAGATACCATGAAGGTTGCCGATGACCTGGTCGTCAGCATGCACTACACCCTGACGCTAGACGACGGTCAGATTATAGATTCTTCGGAAGGCGGCGACCCATTGCAGTTTTTGCAAGGTTTTGGCCAGATCATCCCCGGTCTGGAAAAAGCGTTATACGGCATGGCTGTTGGCGACAACAAAAAAGTTGTCGTGGCAGCGGCCGATGGCTATGGCGAAGTGGACCCGGAAGCCTTCCAGTCCGTCCCGCGCGCCATCTTCCCCGAAGATTTGGAATTGGTGGAAGGGATGGGGTTGCGGATGCGCGACCAAGATTCCGGCCAACTGGTTGAAACGTACGTGGCCGAAGTCGGCCCGACCGAAGTTTTGCTAGACTTCAACCACCCGCTGGCTGGCGAAGAACTCACCTTCGACGTGGAGATCGCTTCCTTGCGCCTCCCGACCACTGAGGAGTTGGCGCACGGGCACGTGCATTAGGTTGGAAATAGATGGTGAGTAGTTGGCACGCGGCTGACTGCGCTTAAGGTAAAAAGACGAGAGGGGAACCTCTCGTCTTTTTTGTTTGGGATTGCCGCCATCAGCCGAACAGCAACGGACGTGGGTACTCATCACCAGATGGGGCGGCGCAAGGGGAAGAGCCGGATGATTGATTCAGAGGCGATTTGTGTCACATTGTTGGAACAGCGGCGCCGGGCAACCCGGATATTTCGTCTATCCGGTTTTCCGTCGCATGAGCCACAACCCAATGATGAATACCCCAACCAAAACGGCCGTTCCCAAGACCCAATAGCCAACCGGCGCTTGCTCTGGCGCGGGCGGCGGTGGGGGCATGGGCGTGGCGGGGATGGGTGTGGGGGCAACGGCCGTTGCCGTCCCCGTACTCGTTACCGTTGGCAGAGGGGTGGGGCTGGACGTGTTCGTCGGCAAGGGTGTATTTGATGGCGTCGGCGTAACCGTCGGCGTATGGGTTGGCGTGGGCGTTTGGGTGGCCGTTGGCGGCGTGGTCGGCGTGGCGGTGGCCGTGCCCGTCGGCGACGGGGTGATGGAGGGGTCGAGGGTGGGCGTGGGGAAGCCTGGCGGCAGCGGCGTGGGCGGCAATTCCTCCCCGGCCGTCGCCTGCACCAAATAGTAGGTCGTGCCGCCGATCATGCAGTAGTCGCCGATGGATTGGGTGCAGAGCGCGCCGGGCAGCTCCACGCGAAATTCGCCCGCTTCGGCTTTAATCTCCCGCGAACGGCCCCACATGTCTACCCAAAGGGCGGAGGGGGCGGTGGCGGGAATAACGGCCGTGAACGATTGCCCCGGCAGGCGGGCGAACAGCACCGTCGTCGTCTGCCCCGGTTGGTCCAGGCGGATCTGCCCGATTTCGTCCCAGCGCTCCCGCTCGGCGCGGAGGGTGTTCCCCATGTAGCGGATGGTGTGGATGTAGGTCTCGAAGGCCGGACGGCGCGTGCCTTGCATCCGCAGCAGGCCGAATGGCTCCGGGTTGGCCTCCCGGTCGCTGCGTAAATCCAGCAGCTTGTAGACGGCGATGCGCTCCGCCCCGGCCGCCAGCGCCGAGGCGGCCATCTGCGGGATGAAGGCGGCCTGCTCAGTCAGCGTCACCGAGAGGGTCCAGTTTTCCACCGGCCACGCTTCGTCGTCCAGGGGCGGGGCATTGGTCTCTACCAGCCAGACCGGCCGCCAGGGCAGGCCGCGGGCCGCCATCTCATCGTACAGCAAGCGGATGATGTCATAGATCGCCCCCGGTTGGAAGTAGAGATGGGCGGTGGCGGCGTCGAAGAAGTAGCCATTGGCCGCGGCGTCGGGCTGGGCGATAAGCGCGTCGAAGAAGTCGCCGATGTAGTCGGGGTCCCAGAAGTAGGTGAAGGCGGGCAGGTGGATTTTGGCCTCCGGGTTGCTCTCTTTGGCGACCAGATAGGCGACGCGCAGCAGTTGGATGAAATCTTCGATGTCGCCGTCCCAGGTGTGGCCGGGGGCGTCTACGTCGGCAATGTCCGGCTCGTTCCAGATGATCCAGCGGTTGATCCGGCCGTCGTACCGTTCTACCGCTTCGCGGACGAAGTTGGCCCAGAGGTTGTCCGGGTCGTCGTGGGGGAGGGTGAGGCCGCGCGGCAGCAAATTCTCGTCCCGCGCCCAATCGGGGATGCCGATGAGCAGGCCGACGACTTCGCGGCCGGCCGCCAGTTCCGTATCAATTTGCTCGTCGCTAATGCGGGGGCGCCACTGCTCCGGGCTGTCGGGCTGCACCTCGGCCCATTGGAAGCGGGCGCGGGTCCAACTGACGCCGAGGTTGTTGGCGGCGCGGGGGGAAGTGTAGCTTTCGATCACGCCGAAGCGGGGATCGGTCGCCTGGGCCTGGGTGGTTTTTGGCTGCCCCAAAAGCAGTATCAACAAGAAGAGTAATCCGGTCTGCCATGCTCGCTTGATCATGGGGCGGATTTTAGTGGCAATGGGGGCGGTGTCAAGGGAGGAGGAGAAGGATGAATTGTGAATTGTGAATTGTGAATTGTGAATGGAGGGGGATTAGGGGCAAGGGGGGTAGTGGGCGGGATCGGTGGGCCAGGCGGCGGTGTGCCAGTCGAGGTAGGTGGGGAGGTGGGTTGCCCAGTAGGGTTCGTCGTGGCCGCCGGGGTTGATGGTGGCCTGGTGGGGGATGCCGGCCTGGGTGAGCAGGGCGACTAGCTCTTCCTGG
>CAYONK010000115.1:0-9727 GCA_964405285.1 uncultured Ardenticatenaceae bacterium | reverse complement strand
GTGGATGGTCATCATCGTAGGAAAATAGTCACTGAACCAACCGATACCTACACAGACTTTTTTCTCATCTTCAAAATCGAATGCGGTATGATACAATGAAAGCGCTTAATCAGCCTGACGATTTTCACTGTCGCGTTCAATATAAGAACTGGACTTTATCATGCAAGTTTAATCAAAACAAAGGGGATAACACTCATGGAAGGTCAACTTTCTCGTCGGCAATTTTTGGCGGGGGCAACAGCGCTTGGTGCGACAACCCTCTTCGGTAATTCGATTCTGGCGCAGCAAACAGGCGAGGCGCAGCAGCTTTGCTTTCTGCCGCGCATCTCTCGTCCCAGAGATGATCAAAGGCCAAACATTATCACACTTATGTTCGATACCCTGCGCTACGATCATGTTGGCTTTTACGGCAACACCTGGATCCAGACGCCTTTCATAGACACCTTCGCCGCTCAAGCGCAGGTGTTTGATCGCGCGTACTCTGGCGGATTTCCCACTTTACTCAATCGCGCCGAACTATTTACCGGACGATTCATGTACACTGTCATGAGTTGGCAAGATTTGCCCGACGATGCCGTTGTTCTGGCCGATGTCCTAAACAATGCCGGTTATACCACCGGCCTCGTTTTTGACACCTGGCACTTGAAAGACAAAGGATACTTCCTGGACCGAGGCTTTCAATCTTGGGAGTGGATTCGAGGGCAGGAAGGGGATCGTTTCCGGGCGCAGCCCCGGCAAATGCCCTTGCCTGCCTCGCCAGAGAAGTTCCGCAGTGTCGAGACGCTGGAACAACATTTACGCAATGCAATCGGGCGGGAAAGCGAGGCAGATTACCCGGTGGCCCGAACACTCAACGGCGCTGTCAAGTGGCTGGAGCAGAATATGGATGCCGGTCCCTTTTACCTGCACATAGATTGCTTTGATCCGCACGAACCCTGGGACGCGCCGCGCTCTTACGTAGACCTGTACAGCCCTGGCTACACGGGGGAAGAGGTGATTTACCCCGCGTATGCGCCACCGGATTACCTGACAATAACGGAATTGGAGCATATGCGTGCTTTGTACGCGGCGGAGGTAACATTTGTAGACCGCTGGTTTGGTCACTTCTTGCAAGAGTTAGATCGTCTGGACCTGAGCGATAACACAGTGGTCATGTTATTGTCGGATCATGGTCTGATGATGGGCGAACATAACGCGATTGGTAAGGCGTGGTCGCGTGGCGGCTATTATGAGGCGTATCCTCTGTATCAGGAATTGGTTCATGTGCCGTTTATGGTGCGTATGCCGGGACAACCGCCGCGACGGAGCAATGCACTGGTGCAACCGGCTGACGTGATGCCAACGGTGCTAGACCTGGCAAACGTGGGCGATACGGGCACGATGCATGGGAAATCGTTGCGCCAGTTATTGGAAGGGGGAAGTGCCGGGGTGCGGGAAACGGCCGTTTCCGGCCGTTCTCTCCTCTCTAGCCTATCCACCAAAAACCGACTCACCGTCAGCGATGGCGAATGGACGCTTATCCATGGGGCCGCCCACGCCAGCAGTCACCTTTATCATCTGCCCACCGATCCCCAACAACAGACCAACCTGATGCAGTTTGAATGTGGCCGCGCCCGCGCACTGCATAATCAACTCATCAATTTACTCAACAGCGTAGGCACACCGGCTGAATACGTCGCCAACTGGCTACCACAACCTTGCTAATCGTTGCCAAACATGAAAAAGTCCAGTCCCATATGAATTAACGAACCAATGACAATTGTTGTAAGAACGATATAATCCCGTTTCGTTTTAACAACCGGGCATTGGCGTAGAATGACCCCCTCAGGCCGGGGCGAGCCGTCGGTTCGCCCTGGCCCAAACGATTCAGACAAATCCGCCAGCCTCCAAGAACAGCAAACGCTTCAAGATGATCGCCGCCCCAGTGACCGTCATTTTAAGGTGTCTGCTAAACATATCGGCAAAAATGCCTGATTGACTGAATACCAATCTGGCATGAGGCATCACGCGCCAGGGCGTCCTGACAAGGAACGCCAGCATGATGCTGGCGCTATATTGACTAAGGAGACGACATGAGCGCAGGCTTAACACCATGAATGAATACAACATTCATTTTCTCTGCGTCTCTACGTCTCTGGTTTTATTTATTTTCAGAGGAGTTTATGGGTTTATGAAAAGCAACTTCGCGGCAAAAATAGCTTATGTATTCACCTTGATACTAGGCGTTATCTTATTAAGCGCCTGTGTTGACACTGCGCAGCCCGGTAGCCAAACAGAGGTGCAGCTACCCGTCATCACTTCCAACGATAGCGATAGCGCGCAGACGGCCTATCCTGGTGCCACAAATGCCTACCCTGTCGCCGAAGTAGACCTGGCCGACCTCCCACCAATTCCTGGAGATATGGCATTTTTCTTGCCCCCACCTGAGGGAATCCCTACGTTCCCTGGTAAATTAGCCTTCCAAACAGAGCGGTATGGCGCGCTACAGTTGATCATGCTCGACGGGGCGACCGGCGAACTAACCCGCTTGAGCGACTTTTCAGTTTCTAGTCAGGCGTTTGAACCTTCTTGGTCCCCAGATTGCACGCAAATCGCCTACACGCAGGGCATTGGTGCAGACGAAGATTTTGAGATTTATATTATGGATATGGCCACAAAACAGGTGACACCTCTCTTCCGCCGACCAGATTCTTACGATTGGGCTCCTGCCTGGTCCCCAAATGGCGCAGTTATCGCTTACCAGAATAATCGTGGCGCGCTGATAAACATCTGCTTTTCTGACCTGAACGGCGCAGATTTAGGGTGCATGGAGCGCGGGAATTTTAGCAATGCAATGCCCGCGTGGTCGCCGGACGGTACACGGCTCGTCTTCGGCAGCAACCGCGAAGGGAACTGGGAATTGTACGTCACTGACTATCCGGCCATGCTTTCTTTGACGCGCCTGACGAATAACACAGACATTGACTTTCATCCCCAATTCTCCCCGGATGGTGAGTGGATTGTTTTTACCTCCAAACGGCTTGGCGGATACGACCTGTATCTGGTGCGGCCCGATGGAAGCGGCGAACGGCAGTTAACCTCCATTTCTGGCGACGAGCGTGACCCAGTTTGGGTCGGGAACGATAAAATAGCTTTCACGGCCAACATTCAGGACGATTGGGAACTTTATCTGATAGATGTTGATGGGAGCAATATGCAACGGCTCACTTATGCTAAAGGGGCAGACCAGTGGCCCGCTTGGTGTCTGGCAGATTGAGCCATTCGGAGCAAAAACGGATAGGGTAACTGAGAAATGAGCAAATTATTGGTCATTGGTCTCGATGGTGGAACCTATGACCTTATTTTACCACTGGTAGAACGGGGGTATATGCCCCACATGGCCGCCTTATTGCAGCAAGGAAGCTGGGGGCGGCTAGCCTCTACTATCCCCCCTTTTACGGCCGCTGCCTGGAGTACCTTTGCCACCGGTCGCAACCCTGGCCAGCATGGTATTCTGTCTTTTCAGAAGCGTGACCGCTTTCATTACCACGCCAAAACAACAGGATACGTAGATGCGCGGCAGCTAGACAACACCTTGTGGGAGATCCTGAGCTGGGCGGGTAAACGAGTAGCGGTGGTCAATGTGCCTGTTTCTTACCCGCCCCGACCGGTGAACGGGTTGATGATCACCGGCATGATGACTCCGCCCCAGGCTCCCTTCACCTACCCGGATGAGTTGGCGGCTGAATTGTCTGGCTATCGGATTGACGTCGAATTTATTCGTGAAGGTGACTCGTTTAAGCAATATGGCCTGCCACCTAAACGGGACATGCTGACCGACATCCTTCACGTGAGCCAAATCCGTTCTCAGACCACCCTCCGTCTGATGCAAGAGAAAGCGTGGGACTTTTTCATGGTCGTCTATACGGGTACAGACCGCCTCTCTCATTTTTTCTGGGATGATCTGGTTCATCTTCTTTTGGGGAAGCCTGCCGTTCAGCCGGAATCGGAGATTCAGATGGGTGTGTTGGCCTATTTTCAGGAACTGGATGAAGGGATTGGGCAGTTACTCACTGCCGCAGGGCCAGATACAAACGTGCTGTTTATGTCCGATCATGGCTTTGGTGCTTCACCGATGCAGCGATTTTACGTCAATGTCTGGTTGGAGCAGTTAGGGTTGCTCCAGCCTAAAGAGGCAAGGCGCACGACGCTTGACTATTGGCGGCTGCGCGTTGGGCGGATCCCCTGGCTAAAGGGGCTGCTACGCCGCCTCTTATCTGCCCGCTCCCAAGCGAGTTTGTCTAAAGCGGTACAGTGGGGCAGTTCAGATGGGGGTGTTGATTGGGCGAAAACGCAGGCTTATTTTGTCCCGATATATTTTCACGTCTGCGGCATTGAGCTCAATACGGAGGGGTTGCACCGGGAAGGGATTGTCCGCTCAGGAGAAGCTTATGAGGCGCTGCGCGAACGGATTATTGCGGCGGCAACGGCCGTTCGTCATCCTCTGACCGGCGCGCCCATTGTGCAGCAAGCCTGTCGGCGCGAGACGCTCTTTTCTGGCCCCTACGTCACCGATTTCCCCGACATCATCCTGGTGTTAGACCCAGACTACATCGGGATGCAATCATTGGCCGGAGCGCAACTGGTAGAGCGTCATGAACCTTTCCGCCCCGGTGAGCATCGCCCAGACGGGATTTTCCTGGCGCACGGCCCGGCCATCTTGCCCCAGGCAGATCTGCCCGGACTTGGCCTGGCCGACGTCTCGGCGACGATTCTGTATCTGCTGGATGTGCCCATCCCTACCTCCTTTGACGGGCGCGTTTTAGCGGAGATTGTATCGCCAGACTTTTGGCAGGCGCAGCCGCCACAGAGCCAGGTGTTAGCCGGAAAAGGCGCAGCACCTAATCCGGAAGCGCTTTATTCTACGGCCGATGAGGCGGAGTTAGAGGAACGTTTGCGAAGTCTAGGATACCTGGAATGACAACCCGTCCCGTTCATAAGGTTGTGGTCATTGGGTTAGATGGCGTTGATTGGCGGCTGCTGCGGCCGTGGATCGTTGGGGGCTATTTACCTGTGTTGGGCAAACTGGCGGGGGAGGGGGCCAACGGCCGTTTACAATCCACCATCCGCCCGGAAAGCTCCATCGCCTGGTCAACTTTCGCCACCGGCGTCAATCCTGGCAAACATGGCATCTTCGGCTTCGCTCGTCACCAGTCGGGCAGCTACAACTTTCACCTGGCTGACGGCCGTCACATTGCGGCGCGCCGGTTTTGGGACTGCTTGGGCGCGGCAGGCTGCCGGGTTGGGTTGGTTAATGTGCCCTTCACCTACCCACCCCGCCCGCTGAACGGTTTTCTCGTCGGCGGTATGTTGACGCCGGGGCCACACGTCAGCTTCACTTATCCTCCTGAATTACAAGAGCGCCTCTTGGCGCGGCTGCCCAGCCCGTTTCTCTTTGACGCCGGGGATAACACGCAAGACAAGGGGAAACTCTGGCAGCACGTTACCGCCTACACAGATCAGCAACTAAGGTCAGCCCTTTTTTTGCTCCGCGAGGAGGCGTGGGATTGTTTTAGCATCGTCTTCACCGGTCCAGACCGGTTACAGCACTTCTTTGGGGTCAACGCCATGGCGGCGGAAGAGCGCGGCGCGGATCATGTTTTGCTGCCCTACTTCCAGCAATTAGACCAGGCAGTAGGGCAAATCGTGGCCGAATTGCCGGACGATACTTTGGTGTTGATCATCTCGGATCATGGCTTTAACGATGTTGGCCGGCGCTTCTTCATCAACAATTGGCTGCGCGAAAACGGGTATCTGGTGTTGCGGGAGGGTCGTTCTTCGGCGGAGTTGTTGACCGGCTGGTTAACCCGGCTTCAGTCAGTCCCGCTAATCCGTCATTTGAAGCGCGCGCTTTTACCGGCGAATTGGGGGGTGGCCCGGTGGAAAACGGCCGTTTTCGCCCACCCCATCGAATGGTCCCAAACACGCGCCTATTATGCGCCCGATGGCGGATTACGCCTCAACTTGCAAGGGCGCGAACCGCAGGGCCTTGTGTTGCCAGACGAATACGAAACGCTACGCGCCGAACTCATGACCCGGTTGTCTACTCTGGTCGATCCGGAAACCGGGTTTGCCCCCATCGCCCAGATTTATCGGCGGGAAGCTTTGTATCATGGACCCTTGGCCACAGCCGCCCCCGACCTGATCGTAGAACCCCACCGCGACCAACCAGAATCAAGGCAAAACTACCTGATAGATGGCAAATTGACCGGCCACCCCGCTTTGTTTGGGCCGTCGGCGCCCTACATTGGCAACCATGCCCCGGAGGGTATTTTACTTGCCTGGGGCGCGGCGGTGGCTAAGGGCGCCATGCCTGCTGTCAGCCAATTGCAGGATATTGCCCCGACCATTCTGGCGGCCCTGGGTGTGCCTGTGCCCAACACGATGGATGGCCGAGTGTTGCAGGAGCTATTTGTCGCCCACAGACGACCAGAACCCCGCTTTGTGGACGAACCGGACGCGGCCGAGTTGGCGGCCGAGCCGACGCTGATTGAGCCGGAAACGGCCGTTGCCGAACGGTTGCGCAATCTCGGCTATCTGGACTAACCCATGACGCCCGCTCTGCGTGTCTTCAAAAACTCATTTGCCCTGACGCTCTCCGTTCTTGTCGAACGCAGCCTCAACTTCTTTCTACCCTGGTACGTCGCCCGCGTTCTCGGCCGAGAGGTCTGGGGAGATTTTAGTACCGCCTACACCTTCATCGTCATAGCGGCCACCCTGGCTCCCTGGGGTCTTGTCGGTTTACTACCTCGCCACATCGCCCGCGACCACCAAAGAGCGGATTCATTCCTGGCAAATGCCAGCGTGATTGGGCTCACGGCCGGCATCATCACTCTTTTCGGCATGTCATTGGTCGTCAACTTCCTCAACTACCCGGCGCATATCGAAACCCTCATCTTCATCGGACTCCTTTTTGTCGTCCTCCCCCAAACAGAAGCCACAATCTTCGAGTCTGTGATCCAAGGGCTGGAGCGGATGGAGTGGATCGTCTTCGTCCGGTTGCCCGGCACAGTTCTGCGCGTAAGCATCACTATTTTCTTGTTAGCCAATGGCTATGGCATCCACATCCTTTTCATCATATTAGCTATCTACTACACCCTGAACTGCATCTTTTACCTTCTCATCTTCAAGCGATTCATTCCAAATTTCACTTTTCGACCCAATCTCTCCGAAACTCGGCTCCTGTTCATCCAGGCCGTCCCCTTCTTCATTGTGATTTCTACCACAGAAACTTTCAAGCAAGTAGACCGCATCTTTCTTTCAAAATCATGGGATGCTGATGCGGTAGGCATTTATGCCACCGGAACCATGTTCATTCAATTGCTATACATGCTCGCTCCAGCCTTGATGGGGGCGTTATTTCCTGGGCTTTCTCGATCCTATCTTAGTTCATTAGAGCGATTTTCCTTTTTAGTATCCTGGTTCTTCAAGCTATTGACGGTCTCTATCTTCCCGCTTATGCTCTTTACCATTTCTTTTGCCAGTATGATGATTATCCTGGTCTTTGGTAACGAGTACGAACCATCCATCATCGTCTTGCAGTTGACTGCCTTAGGCATTTTGCCCTCCTTTTTGTCTCGTCTGCTCTATCGCGCGACGCTGGCTAGCAATAATGAGCGTCTGGCCGTCTACATTGCCATTGTCGGCAATATCACCAATCTCTTGCTGAATATCTTGCTGATTCCCCGGTTCGGCGTTATTGGGGCCAGTCTGGCGGCGGTGGGCACTATTCTGGTGAACCTGGTGCAAAACTTTTGGTACATTACCCAATTTACCCAATTCGATTTTCGCCGCGCCCTTCTATTGCCTGGTCTTTGCCTTGGGATAAGCGGCCTGGTTTACGCGCTAGTGGCTCTTTACAGCTTTATCTGGGCCTTTTTATTAAGTATGGGCGTATTTGTGCTGGCGCTTCTTCTAACCGGCACGGTTGGGCGAGAGGATCTGGTCCACTTGCAGTTACTAAAGACACGGTAAAAGGCAATGCGTATTTTGTTTGTTTGTCGTTTCCTACCGCATTCGCTGGCGCGTGACAGCGGACGGCTGGATACGTATCATTACATTAAATCGCTCAGCGAACAGCATACGGTTTCCCTGGTCGCCTTTGTGACGCCAGAGGACAGACCGGGTATAGTGGAAATGGAGGCGATATGCGCGGAAGTGATAGCGATTCCGTTTGATCGTGTAGGATTATGGCCGCGCCTGTCACGCGCCTGGTGGCGACTGTTACAACCTCAGGTGTATGGCCGAAATCTTTTCGGCTCGTATCGTCGGGCATTGCAAACGTACGCCACTACGACGGAATGCGACGTAGCCGTTGTGCATGGCATGATGGCCGAGTATGGACGCTATCTGGCTCACATTCCCGCCGTTTTGGATGAGGTGGACCTTTTCTTTATGGTTGCCCATCAGCTTTTTCGCCGAACGCGCAACCCGCTCGCTCGCCGGTGGGCGAGGTTCGATTGGTTGCGAACGATGGCGAGAGAGGCAGACCATCTGAACAATTATGCCGGGGTCTTTGTGCGCTCCGTAAAGGACGAGATGATCCTACGTGACCTAGTTCCAGGGCAAAATCTGGCCGTTTTGCCCCCCTGGTTTGAGGGGTTAGAGGAGTTGCAGACGATTCCGGCGCAACGGCCGTTAAACAACAACCTGCTCTTTGTTGGTGCCATGAACATCCCACCCAATATCGAAGCGGTCACTTTTTTTGCTCAACAGGTTCTCCCTGAAATACGTCGCCGGGTTCCTGATGCCCGGTTGACCATTGTTGGCGGCAACCCCGCTCCGACTGTGCAAAAGCTGGCAGTGGAGCCTGGCGTCGTAGTCACCGGTGAGGTTCCTTCGCTAGTACCCTACTACGCTGATTGCGCGGTAGCGATTACCCCCTTGTTTGTCGGCGGCGGGATTATCGTAAAAACCTTGAATGGTCTGGCCAGCGGTCGGCCGGTTGTCACCACCCAGGTTGGCAATTCTGGGACGGGCGCGGTAAACGGCCGTGATTTACTCATCGTCCCCCCGGATCCGAACATCATGGCCCACACCATCACCCAGCTCCTCACCGATCAACAACAATGGCAACAACTGGCGGAACAAGGACGCCATTATATTCAAACGCATTACAACTGGTCCGAAATCATAAAAAACCTGACCGACTTCCTGCACCAGATCGCTTTCGGGGAAGGCTCTCCTCCTGTGAAACCATAAAATAGCCCAAAGGGAGTATTGTTTTCTCGCGTCATTGCACTAGGATAAAGAGCATAGACTCTGGATTTTGTCTCACCAATTCATGTTTTAAGGAGAACAGGTAATGAAGAAAAAGTTAACCATTTCCACTCTGTTAGTTTTGGCGCTGTCCCTGATGCTTGTGGGCGCAATGATGGCGCAAACTTTCCCCAATGCTGGTTCGGCTCTGACGAACGTCGTCCTTCAGAATAAAGGGGCTGGCGCCGCAACCGTCTCCGTCGCTTATTACGATGTAAACGGTAGCCTGCAACACACTGATAGCGCTACTATTCAGCCCAATGCCGTCGTCGAAGTAAAAACGGAAGATGCCCCGCTACCTGCTGGTTTCCAGGGCGCTGCTGTCGTCTCGTCCGATCAACCACTTGCTTCGGTTGTGAGCATCCGCAACAGTGGTGTAACCGCCTCGGCTGGTGGTCTGACCCAGGGCGCTTACAACGGTACGTCTGAG
>CAYONK010000114.1:0-9747 GCA_964405285.1 uncultured Ardenticatenaceae bacterium | reverse complement strand
CCCAACTCTTCGTCCAATCACTGGCGGATGCTGGCCTAACGGCCGTTATCCTCTCCCCCGGCTCCCGTTCCACCCCATTGGCGTTGGCCTTTGCCGCGCAGAAGGAGGTGGCGATTTATCGGCAGTTGGATGAGCGGAGCGCAGGCTTTTTTGCCCTGGGGCTGGCGGTGGCGACCGATAAGCCGGTGGCGTTGCTTTGCACATCGGGAACGGCCGTTGCCAACTACTTCCCCGCCATCATCGAAGCCAACATGAGCCAGGTCCCCCTGCTGGTGCTGACGGCCGACCGGCCGCACGAACTGCGCCACAGCGGAGCCAACCAGACCATTGACCAGGTGAAAATCTTCGGCGACCACGCCCTCTGGGCGGTAGACATGCCCATCCCCCAGGCCGACGCGCCCGAAGTGGCCCTGCGCCACGTGCAGACAACGGCCGTTCGCGCCTACGCCGCCGCCAACGGCCGGCGCAAAGGCCCCGTCCACGTCAATTTCCCCTTCCGCAAACCGCTAGAACCGGCAACCGGCAACTGGCAACCGGCAACTGGCAACTTTGCAGCAGTCCCCAATCTCCAATCCCCAATCTCCATCCTCACCCGCAGCCAGCAAGAGGGGTTAACGGCCGTTATCAACCGCCACGAACGCGGGCTGATCGTCTGCGGGCCGCGCTGCCCTGGCGGAAATTTCCCCCAGGCGGTGGCCGGACTGTCGCAAATCAGCGGGTGGCCGATTCTGGCCGATCCGCTCTCCGGGGTGCGCTTCGGCCTGCACACCAGCGGCGCGGTCATCTCCGGCGGCTACGAAAGCTACATGCAGCGGCCAGACCCCTTCGGGCAAGAGCCGGAGGTGATTTTGCGCTTTGGCGCGGTCCCCACGTCTAAATGGCTCAACGCCTACCTGGAGCGCATCCGCCCCGCCCATCGCCTCCACATCCGCGCCAACGGCGTCTGGGCCGACGACGCGCAGCAGACGACGCTGTTCGTCGAGGCCGACGCGGAGCAGGCGTGTTACCAACTCGCCCAGGGCGTCACGCCCCGCCTCTCGTCCGATTGGTTGACGCGGGTGGATGGGGTGGAAACGGCCGTTTGGCAAAAGGTGGAGGAGTTAGCCGCAGATTTCGCAGATTTCGCCGATTTTTGGGTGGTGATGGATGTGCTAGAAGGGATGCCGCCAAACGGCCGTTTATTCGTCGGAAACAGTTTGCCGGTGCGCCATCTCGACCAGTTCGGCCGGCCGTCGGCCAAACCGCTCCAGGTCTATGGCAATCGCGGGGCGTCGGGCATTGATGGCAATGTCTCCACCGCTCTCGGCTTCGGCGCGGCCGGCAAATCCCCCCTCGTCACCCTGCTCGGCGACATCACCTTCTACCACGACATGAACGGCTTGTTGGCGATTGCCAATGGTCAATCGTCAATGGTCAATGGTCAATTGCCAATGGTCAATCGTCAATCGTCAATGCCCAATGCGACATTTGTCGTCCTCAACAACGATGGCGGGGGGATTTTTCGGCGGCTGCCGATTGCCGGGTTTGAGCCGGAGTTTAGCGATCTGTTTCTGACGCCGCATGGGCTGGATTTTTCCCACGCGGCGCGGCTGTATGGGCTGGAATTTGCGCGGGTGACAGACCGGGGCGCGTTTCGTGAAGCGCTGGCGACCAGCCTGCGCGACCCGGCTCCCTGGCTGATTGAGGTGGGGGTAAACGGCCGTTACGACGACCAACGCCGCCGGGAAATCAACCAGATCATCAACACGCCCTGACTCCAAAACCCTGGCCCTTACTGATCTTCGTACACGTCGCTTCCAGCGCTCCGGCAAAATCCACCAGCGGGGCGTAGCGGCGGCAGGCAGCGGCGACAGTTGGGTCGGTGAGCAGGCGGTTGAGCTTTAGGGCAACGGCCGTTGCCCTAAACTTCCCCGGTGGTAAAACATCCCCCACCCCAAGCCGCTTCAGGCGGCTGGCGTTGTCCGGCTGGTCATGGCTCAGGGGCATCACCAACATGGGCTGACCCGCCGCCAGCCCTTGCGCCGTCGTGCCAATGCCACCGTGGAACACCAGGGCGGCCGTTTGCGGCAAGACCTGGCTAAACGGCAGGTAGGGGGCGTAATGGATTGTCTCCGGCAGCGGGTTGGGGATGTGGTCGGCGTGGGCGGAGACGAAGAGACCGCGCCGCCCCAACATCTGGCAGGCGGTCCGAGCCGCCTGAAAGAAGGCAGCCCCATGCTGCATCGCCGACCCCGGCGTGAAGAGGATGGGCGGATCGCCCTGGTCGAGAAAAGCGCGGATAGTGGGAGACAACGGCCGTTTCTCCTCCGGCTCAAAATGCAAAAAGCCGGTCAACTCGGTGTGCGGCGGCCAATCCGGCTGCGGCGAGGCGAACCAGTCAGGGAAAAGGCCCAACACCTTCTCCGGCGAGTGCAGCCAACGGTCGAAGACACGCCGGATCGGCGGCAGGCCCAATTCAGCCCGAAAACCATTCAGTTCCGGCAGTAACAGCGGGTCCACCAGATAGCGATCCAGCAAACGAAACCACAAATCTTTCACCGACAGCGGCAGCCAATCCGGTAAAGCCGCCGCCCCCATTTGCGGCGGCTGATGCAGGCTGCGCAGCACCGTCGCCTGCAAATGGGCGGAGATGAGCGGCAGCCCCAATTTTTCTTGCGCCAGGCGCGCCGCGAAAGCGAAGGCCGGGGCGACCACTACCGTCTCCTGCGGATCGTATTTTTGCAATATGGCATACAGAGCGCGCACGGCCGGGATCAAGAAATTGCGGCTGATGAAGGCAAAGCCCTTCGTCGGATGCCAGAGCAGCGGGTCGGTCACCGCCTGACGGTATGCCTCGGCCGGGCCAAGCGAGACGAATTCCAGCCCCATCTGCCGCACCAGCGGCTCGAAGTGGGCGTTGGTGATGAGGGTCACGCGGTGGCCCCTCGCCTGCAAGCCCCGTCCCAGTCCAATTAAGGGATGCACGTCTCCGGCGCTGCCGATGGTCGGCAAGAGAATCTGTTTGTTCATACCAGTTTGAGGCTGTCATACTGAGCAGGGCAAAGCATCCCTTACGCCCGGAATGGCCCATGCCGTTGGGATTCTTCGCTTCGCTCAGAATGACAAAGCTCCGAAAGCAAAAAGGGGCGCTAGACGCACCCCTCTATCAATCAAAACCAACTACCAGCTACCAGCTACCAGCTACCAGCGGCCAGCGGCCAGCGACCACTACAAAGGCCAATCGCGCAGCATCCGCTCCGTCTCTTCGGAATGGCCCATCTCGTCGCGGACCATATCTTCCAGGGCGACGACCAACCCTTTGTCGCCATAGGCGTCGGCCTCTTCGGCCCGTTTAGTGTAATCCTTGCCCGCTTGCAGTTCGGCGGCCAGGATGGCTTGCAGCATCTCTTTGTTGTTGCTGGCCGGGGGGACCGGAGCGGGGATGGTCGTGGGTTCGCCGCCGAGGGCGACAATTTTGTTCGCCAGGAATTGGGCGTGGAGCTGCTCATCGGCCACTTCTTGGAGGAAGAATTGGGCGAGTTGCGGCCGGTAGGGGCCGGTCGCTTTCGCAGCGTAGGTGATGTATTGGATAATGGCGCTCAGTTCGTTGGCCAGGTCCTCGTTCAGATGGTCAATCAGGGTTTGCTTGTCCATAGTATCTCCTTTGTGTGAGTGGGAATAAAAGGTTCAGGGTATGGGGCAAACGGCCGTTCCCCACACCCTGTATATTGTACCAGACTATCAAAGACCTGACAGCTTTCGGGAAAGCTGTCAGGTCTGTTCGTTACTCATTTCAGCGTCAGCGGCAGGTAGAGCATATATTGCTCCACCGTCAGCCCATTCTCAAGCTGGCCGCTTTGCGTGTTCGGATTGGTCACGACGACATGGTAGGTTCCCGGCAGGACGGTAGCGGGGACAACGGCCGTTATCTGCCCCGCCGAGACCACCACCACATCGCCCAACGAATACTCATTGGCCCCTTGCACCAGCTTCGCCGTCGCCCCATTCATAAAGCTGGAGCCGCTGATGGTGACGGGCGTTTCACTGCCCACCTTCACCCGGTCTGGCGCGATGCCGCTGACAACCGGGGCCGCGCCGAAGACGGTGAAGCCACCCACCAGCGTGGCGCTTTGCGTGTCCGGGTTGGTCAGGCGCACGTCGTAGATGCCTTCCGGCGCAGTGGCGGGCACGTTGGCCAAAACCTGGGTGGTGGAGATGACCAGCAGGTTTTCCAGGGCGTAGGTGGTGTTGCCTTGCACCAGGTCTACTACCAGGCCGGACATGAAGTTTGTGCCAGAGAGGGCAACGGCCGTTGCCATCCCCACGTTGCTCTCATCCGGCGTGATCGCCGTTAGCGTGGGCGCTTCGGCCGAGAGCAGACTGACGGTGGCTTCCCAGACCGTCCGCTCGTACCCGGCCGATTGCAGGCTGGTGAAGCTGTATAGACCGGCCGGCCGCGAGAAGGTGACGGTATAGGCGGAACTGTTCATGAGGCGGCCGGGCGTGTAGCCATCAATGTCGAAGTTGGTAAACCCTTCGTCCATGACAACAGCCAACTGATAAGTCCCTGCCAGGGAGAGATTGACGACGACGTTGGAATTGAGGCCCTCTTCCAGCGAGAGGCCGCTCCAGGCGTAGGTCGGCATTTCGATGGCGTGGATGGCGATTTCGTAGCTGAGGACATCGGCGTTATCGCTATCGGCCAGCAGGAAGAGGCGGGCGTCGGCGGGCAGTTCTACGGCGGACCAGACGGTCTCTGTGCCATAGACGGCCGGCAGGCTCATCGTCCGGGTCATGGCGTCCCACACTTCCAGGCTGGCCGCGTCGTCGGCTTCGCCGGTGAGGGTGATGGAGAGGTTGGCCAGGGTAGCGCTGCCCAGGTGGATAGGCAGCCATTCCTGGTCAAAATCGTTGCCCGCGCCGCCGAGTTCGCCGCCCATCTTGGCGTAGGGCAGGGTGTCAGCTGCAGCGATTGGCCCGCTGATGGCGACGTTCCAGGCTGCGCCGCTGCCGCTGTCTTGCCGGACAAAGATGTCATGCACCCCGGCGGGCACGTAGTAGGTGACGGCCGTATTCGCTTCGGCCGTTTTCTGGATGAATTCTTCGTTTAGCAGGAGTTGATAACGGCCGTTACCCACCCCCAAATCAAAATCATACAGCCCCGATTCCGGGAAGCGCACCCGCGCGTGGCTCGGCGCGCCGTTGGCCGCCGTCACCCCGGCCCAGGCGGTGTCCGGTTCCGGGATGGCGTGGAAGTCGAGGTCGTAGCTGAGCGGTCCGGCGTTGCCCATCGCGTTGAGGTAGACCCGCGCATCCGGGCTGAGGTCCAGGGTGCGCCAGTTGGTCTCCCCGCCGTAGACGGTCACGCTGTCCAGTTCGTCGCCAGCGGCGCTGAGGACGGTGACGGCCAGGGAATCGGCCGCGTCGCCTATGACGCTGACGCTGAGGTTAACGGGCATCGCCGCTCCCAGGTGAATCGGCAGCCATTCATCGCCGAAGTCATTACCCGCGCCGCCGATCTCGCCGCCCATCTTCTCGTAGGGCAGCGTGTCGGCGTTGGCTCCAGCTTCGGAGATGCTTAAATCCCAATCCGCGCCCGCGCCGGAATCTTGCTCCAGATAGAGGTCGTGCATCCCGGCGGGCACGTAGTAGGTGACACTGGTGTCCGCTTCGGCCGTTTTCAGGATGTGGTTGGTATTGGTGACAAGGCGGAATTGGTAACGGCCGTTATCCACCCCGGCGTCGAAGGTATACAGCCCGCTCTGCGGGAAGATGAGGCGGATGTGGCTGTTCTCGCCGCTGGCGTCGGCCAGGCCGTCCCAATCATACCCGGCGCTGGGGATGTGATAGTAGACCAGGGAGATGGTGGCGTTGCTGGCATCGTTGTTGGTCAGGGTGGCGCTGTTTTGGCCGGTCAGCGTGCCCGTGCCCCAGACTGTTTCGCCGACGTAGGCGGTGCTGTCCCAAATGACGTTGCTGTTCCCGGCCGTCAGGGTCAGGTCTACGTCTGCGCCGCTCACGGCCAGGGCGAAGTTGAAGTCGAGGTTGCCGGTGGGCACGGTGTAGAGCGGCGTGACGGATTCGCCGGGGGCCAGGATGCCCTCAAAGACGAAGAAGCTCTCGCCCGCAGCCGCCGCGGCGATGGTGGTGGCCCAATCGGTGGCCGGGTAGGCCGGGTCTTGGACGACGTAGACTTCGTGCCAACCGGCGTCTACCATCACGTCGTAGCTGGTGGCGGAGTTGGCCCGGCTGGGCATGTGGTCGTCGAGCATCAGGTTGGCGAAGCCGTCGGCGGCGTCCAGGCTAAAGCGGTAGAGACCACTGCTGGGGAAGTTGACCATGACGGTGGAGTTTGCCCCATTCGCCAGGGAGAAGCCATCCCAGGAGAAGTTGCTGGCCAGGGGAACGGCCGTTGCTTCCAGTTCATAGCGTAATGGGCCACTGTTTTGGCTGGTCAGCAGGCGCAGCCGGTTGGCCCCGGCGCTCAGGTCGAAGGTTATCCAGCCCTTTTCTGTGCCCATGAAGTAAGGAGAGATGAAGTCGGGGTAATTGCTGCCCGCTTTGTATACTTCCAGGCGCAGGCTGTCGGCGGCTGCGCCGTCCAGGTCCAGGCTGAGGTTCACGGTGGTTGCCGCATCCAGAGCGATGGGCAGCCATTCTTGATTGAAGTCGTTGCCCGCGCCGCCGATATGGCCGCCTGTTTTGCCGTAGGGGAGGGTGTTGTTACCGGCGCTTTGCAGGTTGATGGCAACGTCCCATGTGGCTCCGCCGTCGCTATCCTGGTCGAGCAAGAGGTAATGGGTTCCGGCGGGCACGTAGTAGACCACATCGTCGCTATTGTTTTCAACGGTTTTCTGGATAAAGGGGTTGTCGTCTACCTGGAGGAGGAATTGGTAACGGCCGTTGACGCTAAAGTCAAAGGCGTACAAGCCAGAGGTAGGGAAGACGATCCGGGCGACGCTGTTGGCCCCGTTGGCGCTGGCTGCGCCGGACCAGGTGAAGGGAGTGGTTGGCGGGGCATCCAGAGCCAGCGTGTAGCTGACAAAGCCGCCAACGGCCGTCAGGCGGATCAGGCTGAGTCCGGCTGGAAGGTTGAAGGTCATCCAGGTGGTTTCGCCAGTTTGCACGTTCTGGCTGATGTTGCCCAGTGTCGGCAGTGTGCCGCCGGGGTAGACGTTGACGTTCAGGCTGTGATCGGGCGCGCCGCTGGCGGAGAGGGCCAGGTTGGCCTGGGCGGGAGCGGCCAGGAAGATGGGCAGCCATTCATCGAGGATGTGGTCGCTGCTTTTCTCGTAGGGCAGGCTATTGGCCGGTTGACCGGCATAGCTTACCTGCACGTTCCAGTTGACGAATCCGCCTGAGGTGCTTTGCAGGATGGCCATGTCATGGATGCCGGCGCTAACGTAGAAAACGGCCGTTGTGTTCCCCGTCACTGTTTTTTGCAGGTAGTTGTCGTCGAGGGTGAAGACGTAACGGCCGTTGGCGTTCACGCCAAAGTTGAAGGTATACAGCCCACTTTGCGGGAAGATGAGCCGCGCCTGACTGAAGAAACCATTTGGCGCGGCCTGACCTTGCCATTGGTAGGGCGTGGCCGGAAGATCGTAAAAATTCAGGCTGAAATTAGCCGCCTGATCGCCAAGATTCCTCAGAGTGAACCGATTGCTTCCTGGCGTCAGTGTCACCGTTCCCCAGACAACCTCACCGCTGATCGCGCTGCCCGACCAGATGACGACGTTGGCGCTGTTGCGGATTTCCATCGTCACCGGAGCGACGCCGGAGTTTATTGCCAGGGCGAAATTGGCCTGCCGATTATTCCCACCCGACTGGAAATAGGTTGGAGCGATGCTGGCGTTCGGGTTAATCGCGCCATTCAGCGAGAAAAAGGCGGTCTCCGTCACATTTTCTGGTTCCGACTGGTGACCGCTGGCTGAAACAAAAGAAAAGAAAACGACCAGCAGCCAAATGGCAGCTGATGCGATAAGAAGCGACCTGGCGCGTTGTAGGCGCCGCGAAGAAATTATTGTTTGGTACATGCTACCTCCTGAGTTGAATAACAAAACCCGACTGATTAAGAATGAATGGCGTCGGTGAATGAGCATAATGCCGATATTATAAACCTGGGCAAGCTCACCGGAGGTAAAAGTAGTGCTATTTTCCTACCGCAGCAGAGTTGGGATGTTATGGGGATCCCGGCCGAGACGCAGGTTGGAGGCGCTGGCTTGCAGGCTGACGGCCTGCAAAAGCGCCAGATGGTCGGGTAGCAAGGGCGCGTCCCAACGGTCTACGCTCTCTTCTAACAGGCGGGCCAAAGCAACGGCGCGGGGAAGGGGTTGGAGAGCGCTTTCGGCGCGGTTTTCGATTTGGGGGAAGTAGAGGGCGCGGATGGGGGTGGGGGCAGCCCAACGGCCGTTTACCAATTCATAGGCTGGGAGGGAAAACGGCCGTTCGCCCGTCCAATCTGGCAGCCGTTGGCGTAGTTCGGGCAGCAGACGCAGGCTGGCGGGGCGGATGCTTACGGCATCTGGCGTAGCCAGGGCATAGACGCCATCCGGTCGGGTTTGCAGCAGGGTCACGTCGTTGCTGATCAGTTCCCAACCGGCCAACAGCAGGCTAAGGCCGCTGGTGGTTTTGCCGCTGCCGGACGCGCCCACCAGCAGGGCGGCCCGCCCTTCTTTGGCGGCGGCGAAGGCGTGCAGCAGGAAGTAGCCGCGCCGTCGCAGCAGGGGGGCCAGACTGGTGTAGGTGATGTCTTCAAAACGGCCGTTGCGCAACGCTTCTGGCTGCATCACCCCTTCGGCCGTTAGCAAACCGGCCGTCTGGCGCAGGGAGAGATTGATTTGCCCCGCTTCGTGAAAATGCAGCTGCACCGCGCCATCGCCCAGGTCGTAGACGTTGAGGATCGCCGGCCGTTCCGGGTGCGCTTGATGGTCAGAATAGAGCAGCGGCCCGGCCGTTGGCGGCAAATGCTCCACCAGCCGCAGCGCCAGGCGCACATCCGGCGCGACTGGCGTCTCCTCTCGCAGCCAGCCGCGCAGCAGTTCCCGCCACCCCGCCAGAATCGGCGCGTCCGGGCTGTCCAGGTGAATCGTCAGGTCATGGCACTGAAAAATCAAGTGTGAACTCCTGAGTCCGAGATTGGGAGATTAGAGATTAGAGATTAGAGATTGGAGATTGGAGATTGACTGGCAATCTCCAATCTCCCCTGCTCCCCTGCTCCCTATCTTCCACTATTCCGCTCCCAAAACACCCCATCGGCGTAGCCCTGGATGCGGCGGTCGTGGGCGGCCAATTCGAGCCGTTTTTCCGCCAGGCAGGCGTATTGCTCATCAATCTCAATGCCGAGGTAGTGGCGCTCTAGCTTGCGGGCGACGACGGAGGTCGTGCCGGAGCCGAGGAAGGGGTCGAGGACGACGTCACCGGGGTGGGAGCTGGCGAGAATGAGCCGGGCGAGCAGCTTTTCCGGTTTTTGCGTCGGGTGGTCGGTGTTTTCCGGCATGGACCAGAAGGGGACGGTCAGGTCGGTCCAGAGGTTGGCGGGATGGGTGAGGCGATAACGGCCGTTTTCCGTCTCCTCCCAATCCTTCGGCTGTCCATCCGGGTCGGTATACGGGGCCAGCACCCGCCGCTTTAATTTCACCGCGTCGGTATTGAAGGTGTATTCGTCCGAGACGGTGGCGAACCAGATGTCTTCGGCGGTGTTCTTCCAGTTTCGCGCCGCGCCGCGCCCCTTCTCCCGCTCCCAGGTGATCCGGTTGCGCAGGCGCAGGC
>CAYONK010000113.1:0-9767 GCA_964405285.1 uncultured Ardenticatenaceae bacterium | reverse complement strand
GATCAGTTTGGCGATGCTGCTTTTGCCCGCGCCGGTGTGGCCCACCAGGGCGACCGTCTCCCCGGCGGCGATGTCTAGCGAGAAGTCGGGCAGGACAAGCTCTTTGTCAGTGTAGCGGAAGCTGACATTTTGGAATTGGATGCGCCCTTGCAGGCGGGGGACGGGGTTAACGGCCGTTTGCACCACTTTCGCCTCGGCGTCAATCAGGGCGAAGGTGCGCTCGGCGGCCGACAGCCCATCCTGAAACTGGCTCCAAAAGGAGGCGATGCCCATCATCGGCCACCAGAAGTAGCCGACGGCCTGCATGAAGAGGAACCACTCGCCCGGCGAAATCGCCCCGGTGATCTGGGTGATGGGCACGTTGGGGTCTGTGGCCAGACCGCCGCCGAAGATGAGAACGGCCGTTCCCAACCCCGACGCCAGCCCCATAATCGGGAAAATCGCCACCAGCGTCAGCCCGCGCTGCAAGCCCGTTTTGTAACCAAGCTTGTTGTTCTCATTGAAGGTGTCATAAATCGCCATCTCCTGGCGGAAACTTTTGGCGACGGTGATACCGCTGACCGATTCCTGGATTTGGGCGTTGATCGTCGCCGTGACGCGCCGGGCATTCTGCGTCACCCGCCGGGCGATGCGCCGGAAACTCAGCGCGATCCCTATCGCCAGCGGCGACATGATGATCAGCAGCAGCGTCAGCCAGATGTTGATGCTGAACAGCCAGCCGCACATGATCAGAATCAGCAACACCTGGCTGAGCAGGCTCATGGTCAGCGTCACCGTCGCGGCGAAATCCTGGGTGTCGGAGGTGACGCGGCTGACGATTTTGCCGGAAGGATGCTCGTCGAAGAAGGACATATCGTGCCGCACCGTCGCCTCAAAGACGTCGGCGCGCAGTTGCAGCACCACCTCGCCCACCACTTTGGCGGAGAAGTATTGGTGGATGAAGTTGAAGAACCAGGCAAAGACGCCCAGCAGCATTACGCCCCCGGCCAACAGCAGCATCACCTGGGTCGAATCATTTTCGCCGATCAGGTCAATGCCCCTGGAGATGAGGATGGGGCTGCCCACGCCCGCCAACGAGTTCAGCGAAATCATCAACGCCACCAACGCCATCTGCCCGGTGTACGGCTTAAAATAGCTGATAATCCGCGCCAGCAGTTCTCGGTCTGTATATTGCCGATCGTAATCTTCTGTGTCGAGTCCGTCTAGTATAAAACCCATGATGATTTACGATTTGGGATTTTGGATTTACGATTGGCGATTGGCGTCAACCTGACAATTGACAATTGACAATTGACCATTTCAATTCGCATTCGTCAATCGTAAATCCGAAATATCCTCTGGTACGCTTCGCTGCGTTCTAATAGCTCTTCGTGGCTGCCCTGGTCTACAAGACGGCCGTTATTCAACACCAAAATATGGTCCGCCCAGCGAATCTGGCTGAGCCGATGGGTGATGAGAAAGGTCGTCCGCTGGCGGCTGATCCGCTGCATCGCCCGCTGAATTTGGTCCTCGGTGGCGCTGTCAATGGCGCTGGTCGAATCGTCCAGAATGAGGATCCGCGGATCGGTCAGGAAGGCGCGGGCGATGGCGATGCGCTGCCGCTGCCCGCCGGAAAGCGTGACGCCCCGCTCGCCCACCTCCGTCTGGTAGCCCTCGGCGAAGCTGGTGATGAAGTCATGGGCCTGCGCTTCGTGGGCCGCCCGCTCGATCTCCGCCTGCCTCGCCTCCGGCACGCCAAAAGCGATATTCTCCGCCAGGGTGCGCGAGAAGAGGAACACATCTTGCTCAATGGTGGAGATTTGCGAGCGCAGCGATTCAAGCTGCCACTCCTCCACCGGCAAACCATCCACCAGCACCCGCCCCTCGCTGGCGTCGAAGATGCGGTTGATCAGGCGGGTCAGCGTCGTCTTGCCGGAGCCGGTCTGCCCGACAATCGCCACCGTCTGCCCCGCCTTCACGCTGAAGCTGATGTTTTGCAGCACCGGCGCGCCAAAATAACCAAAGCTAACGTTCTCAAAGGTCACATCGCCGCGAATGGGTTGAGCAACGCCCGCTTCGTTTTCGTCCAGTTCCGTCTCCGCGTTCAAGATTTCCAGAATGCGGCGGGCGCTGGCGATGCCTAGCTGTACCAGATTGAAGGAAAAGATGGAGATGAAGGTGGGGAAGCGCAGCACGCCAAACAGCCCCATGAAGGTGACAACCTGGCCCAACGTCAGAACCCCGTCGCGCCAGAGCAGCATGGCGTGGAGGAACCCGGCCGCCAGACAGATGCTGAGGATGAGTAGGGGCAGATACCAGGCCTGGATGATGCCTTGTTTGACGAAATACTCTTTGTAGCTGGCGGCGTTGGCGGTGAACTTCCGTAGTTCTTCAATTTCCTGGGCGTTGCCCTTCACCACCTCGATGCCGCTGATGGATTCGGCCAGCCCGGCGTTCATCACGCCGAACTGCTGGCGCATCGCCTGGCTGACGGGGTTGAGCCGCCGGGCAAAGTCGTAGATGCCGATGGTGAAGAGGAGCAGGTAGATGAGGGGGATGATGAGAAGTTGGGCGTTCAGTTGGGCGATGAGGACGATGGGGGCGATGATGCCCATGAAGCCATCCACAATGAGCATGACGCCGGGGCTGAACATGATGTTGAGGGTGCGAACATCGTTGGTGGCGCGGGCCATGATGTCGCCAATGCGCTGCCGGCCGTGAAAGGTCTGGTCTTTCCCCAACAGGCTGACGTACAACTCGTCTCTGGTGTCGCGCTCCATGCGCTGGGCGATGACCTCGTTGGCGAAGTTGCGCCCCAGGCCGAACAGCCCCTGGAGGGCGGCGGCGGAAAATGCGCCAACGGCAACGAAGGCCAGGGCGCGGGTGTCTAGCGGCGGGTTGGCGATGACGTCGAAGCCGCGCCCGATGAAGACCTGGATGTAACTGTAGGCGAAGTTGTTGATAACGGCCGTTACCGTCACCGCCACCGGCAGCCAGGAGTAGCGAAACAAGTGGGACCATATCCAGCGCACCGGCCCCTTACGGTTATACTGATACTCTTCTTCCAGGCGAAATTCGCGTTTACTCATAGGTCAGGCCGTCGCATACCCTTCCGTCGCACAATCAAGCATCCTGCACCAGGCTCGTCAGCTGGCTGTGTTCGACAATCATCTAACGACGTGAGATTATAGCGCATCTACTCACAATCACATACCCTTTGCATCTCAGCCCACGCAAAATGACCATTACAAGGAAAAACGGTTTGCTTCTCCTAAGTGTGCCGTTATAATTCGGGAAAGGGCGCTTAGCTCAGTTGGTTAGAGCGCTTCGTTTACACCGAAGAGGTCGGGGGTTCGAGTCCCTCAGCGCCCATAAAACCCTATCACTTTTTGCCAGATTAGCTGTGGGACCGCTAGATCATGCCTTTGTGAGGGGGGGAGAGGGTAATTTTTGATATAAGATCACAGTTTGCTATAATCCAATTGTGACAAAAAGCACATAAAAATATCAACAAGATGGCAAACTTGTCTAACTTTAAGCTGCCCAGTATGGCAGCATCCCTCAGGCAAAAGAGAATTCAAAGTATGCAAGCAGGAGAATAGTCTTATGACAAATGTAGCAGTGGACCCTGGTAGCTCTAGCGGGGGAATAACGAGACGCGAGTTCCTCTATTACATTTGGGGCGCATCAATGGTTTTACTGACTGCGCAGGCAAGTGGCCTGCTGGTCTGGTTTATGATTCCGCGCTTTCGCGAAGGCGAGTTTGGCGGCTCTTTCTTGAAGCTGCTCTCTGATTTGCCTGAGGCAAATGGGGCGCCGGCCAACTTTGCCGACGGTCGTTTCTGGCTCGTCAACCTGGATACCAGCCAACCCAACGCCAACATGGCCCTGGCCTCAGACGAAAGCCAACCCATCGTTGGGGTGGCTGCAATCTACAAAGTTTGCACCCATCTGGGCTGTATCTATACCTGGGCTGCCTCTAACAATCGTTACGAATGTCCCTGTCACGGTTCAAAATTTCGCCTTGATGGCCGTCGCATCGAATCGCCCGCCCCGCGCGATCTGGACCGCTTCAAGATCTACGCCGTCGCCGAAGACCGGGCCACCGTCCTGGCCGAGTCCCCACTGGTAGACAACTTCTACGAACCCCTTGTGTTGCCGCCCGACACCGTCTACATCCGCATTGACACCGGCGACCGCAAACAAGGTCTGTCTTCGCAGTTATTATGCAACTTCACCGACAGCTGCCCATAGCATCCCCTGAGGAAACTGGTGTAGCAAGACGCATTCCAGATTTTTTACTTTCTAATCGCCTTATTTGTGTAGAGAAGGAGTTCGTGTATGACCACCTTTTATGATCAAGTAAAAGAGATGGGGGTCAAACAAGCCTTCATCGCCAAGAGCGATGAAGTGGTTGAGCGCATCACCGCCGGTATGAACGTTGGCGACATCCGGGCGGCGCTGCGTGGCGATGAACCGCGTCGTCCCAACCCGCGCTTGCGGCCTCACGCGGATGGTTTCTGGTTACATATCCGCCCAAGCTTTTATCACAATGAGATTACCCGCGTCTACCCCACCTTCCACCTGGGCTGGATGTCTACCTTCATGTTTGTGTGGGAAACCATCACCGGCATCTTCCTGATGATTTTCTACACCCCCAGCCCATTAGTCGCCTACAGCAACATGTGGGAGATTCTGGGGAACGTGCCGTTAGGCCAACTCATGCGCAACATGCACCGGCTAGGGGCTGAAGTGATGGTCATTGTCGTGGCTTTACACATGATGCGAACGTTTATCACGGGCAGCTACAAAAAACCGCGTCAATTCACCTGGGTCACTGGTATGATCTTACTGGTACTGACGCTGATGCTCAGCTTTAGCGGTTACTTGCTGCCCTGGGACCAGTTAGCTTACTGGGCATTGACCGTGTTTATCTCCGGCGCTGAATCGGCCCCCGCTCCGGCCGCTGTCAACCAAAACATCCTGCTTATTTTGCAAGGCGGCCCGGCGCTTGGCGCAGGCGGTCTGCTGCGCTGGTATTTGCTGCACGTTTTGGTCATGCCGCTGCTCCTGGCTATCTTCTTCTTCGTCCACTACTACAAAGTCGTGCTGCATGGTTTCTCCCTGCCGCCCGGCCGCGAAGAAATCGGCGAGGATACCGCCAAGCGCATCCCCAAAAACGAGCGTACCTACTTCATCCCGGACATTCTAACCAGCGAGATGATGTGGGTTGCGCTCCTGTCCCTTTTCCTGGTGGCCGGTTCACTCTGGTTCTGGGACGCCCCGCTGGAAACGCACGCTGATCCGGTCGTCACGCCGCTGCATGTGGTAGCGCCCTGGTATCTTTCCTGGTCACAGGGTTGGCTGAAACTGGCGGACAAGATGTTGGTTATCGGCTTTATCCCTCTCCTGTTGGTCATCTTCACCGTGATGCCCTACTTTGAAGTAGGCAAAAGCCGCCGCTACGCCGACCGGCGCGTTGGTCTGAGCGTCATGATGCTCTTCATCACCTTTATGCTGGTCTCTAACTGGATGGGGACGCCGCGCTACCGTGTCGAATCCTCGCCAGATATGGAAGTAGCCACGAAGGTCATCCCTGAAGAAGGGGTTAATCCACTGTTAGGCGTACCGCCAGAATTCTTGTGGGAAGGTCAATACCTGCCGGGTGAGGTCGTGGAAGGGAACCCGCACATGACACACGCTTTGGCGCACTTCGCCCATTACATGGTTCGCCATAGCTGCACCAACTATCCTGGCACAACAATCGGCGGCAAAACTTTAGGCGCCTGCCACGAAAACGATCATCGAATGCCCGATCCTTACGCAACGCTCACCCTGTCACTGGCTCAGGAAGGGTTAATGAAGATGGTGCTGAACATTGAAGCGATTGACCCGGAAAATATAAATGAGCTTCTTTATAATCTGGAATGGGTGGGGTATCGCCACTTCGATTCCAACTACGAAGAAGAATGCACATTTATTAATAAGTCATGCTAATAAACAGAGGTTCAACCTCGCTGGGAGTCCCGGCGAAGTTGAACCCCTTGAGCATGATCAATAAGGAAAATACCTCATGCAAGTAAAAGTTACCATCGGAACCATAGCCTTGATGCTAACAATGGTCATCTTTGGGTATGCAGCCATACGGGAAACGTCGCGCATGGAGCGTTTTACGGCCGCAGAACAAGGTCGCTCGATTGAGCGCGGCGCGCATCTCTATGATGCGAACTGCGCGAATTGTCATGGCATTGACGGCCGGGCAGAGGTGTGCTACGACCCAGGCTCAGGCGAGCAGATTGGCTGTATTGGTTTGCAGCTAAACAATCAGGCGCTTCTCTGCGGTGATACGTCGGAGCGTATGCGGATCATGAACTGGGACGGCACAAAGGAAGCCTATATCCTCAGCACCATCGCGGCCGGCCGTGTCGGTACGCAAATGGTGATGTGGTCAGAGCAGTTTGGCGGCCCGCTGCGCCCGGACCAGGTGCGGAACCTGACAAATTTCGTTTTGAATTGGGAGACAGACGAACTGTGCAGTGGCGAGATTATCCGCTTCGCCTGGCCGGAAAGCGCAGATGAGTTCCTGGCTCAATTCCCGGATGGAGATTTTGCTAATGGCAAGTCGCTGTATGTGACCTATGGTTGCTCTGGCTGTCACGGTATCCCGGACGAGGGTATTGCGGCAGCAATCGGCCCGGCGCAGGATAACCTGGCTGAGGTGGGCGCAACCCGTATTCCAGGCATGACGGCGCTGCAATACGTCTATGAGTCCATTCTCCATCCGAGCGATTTTATTGCCCCGGACTGCCCGAACGGCCCTTGCACCGGCCCGCCAAGCGCGATGCCAGCGAACTTCGGCGACCGGATGGCCCCGAACCCCAGCGATATGACGGACTTGCTTGTCTATCTAGGTCTGGTTGATTAGCAGGTTGATTGATTACTAATAAAAAAGCCCGGCGTATTGCCGGGCTTTTTTTATTGTTTTCTCACGGCCGTTCCGCACTCCCGGCAAAACCGATCTTCCAACCGGAGCGAGTTGCCGCATTCATGGCAGAACCGGGGGGACGAAGGGGTCGTTATTTTGGGCGCTTTTTGTTTTGGCGCGGCCGCGCGGCGTGGTTGGGGCTTACGCTTTTTGTTTTTCGCCTCAGCGCGCTGCGTGGCCACTACCCAGGTTAGCCCAAGCGCAGCGACCACCACAGCCGCGCCGCTGATGATCAGCAGCCAATTTGTTTCAGATTCGGAAAGGGGGACAACGGCCGTTTCCCCACCCTGCACCGACGGCAAATTCTCCACCGACAGACGCGGCGTCAACACCGTGTAGTCGAACCGAAGCGAGAAGGGCTGCCCGGACGGAACAGCCTGGGCTGGCAGCGCGTGGTAGATGAAACCGTCGGAACTGCTGAGCATGGCGCTAACGGCCGTTGGCTGTGTCACCAAATTCGTCGCCGCCACCGGCTGCTGCACCGCCGCCAGCGCCTCGTCAACTGCCAGCGGCGAAAGCCAGGTATAGGCAAAACTACGCTCGTTACCGGCAACCGTATAAGGGACGTAATACTCCACCCGGAAACGCTGCTCTGGCAGCGTCAGGCGGATAGAATTACCTTCGTCGGTATAGGCGATGTCGTCAATCATCCCGCCTTCCGGGGTGATCCGCGCCACCACATGGACGGTCCCGCCGGGTGGTTTAGGCAAAACCACTTCGGCCGGCAAAGGCGTCCCGGCCGGCAATGTACCAGTTAGCAAAATCAGCACGTTCGGCTCGTCATAGTCGGGCCAAAAATCTATCGTCAGCCGCTCCAATCTATCTGCCGGGGTCTGGCTTTGAGCGGGCAAAGGCCACAACAACAAGAGCAACGCAACCCAAATAAAGTATCCCGTTTTATTCATCAAATCATCGTACTCCTCGCAGGCAAGTTGCCTGTCTGATTTTCGTGGCCTATTATACCGTGCAGACAATGAGCAGCGACCTGCCCGTGTCCGGAGTCCGCCCATCATTGGCCGCCTACGGACGACTACGGACCACAAATTCACCCCCACTCTGGAGGTTTCTGATGTCACAAGCAGTTGAGAAACTAAGACGCGATTTGACCGTCCTGGCGGCGATGGCCGACGGAATGGACAGCTACTTACGCAGCGAGACGTTGTTTGGAAAGATGGCCGGTGGCGGTATGCCGATGCTGACGCTGGGCGGTTATCTTTTGCGCCAACACCGGCTCTACGCGCTGCGCGACTTATTGTCGCCGGACGAACGGGCCAGGTTAGAGGAGGCGATGATCACCTTTAACCATGCGTTGGTGGAGAAAGTGGTGCGCCTGGAGGAGAAAGCGCACCAGGAATTGGCCGCACGCATCCGCCAGATGGAGGAGTATTTGCGTGATCTGGAGAATAAGCAGGCGTCAGGGATAAATTATGCAACGGCCGTTGAACCCCGTGCCATGATCGCCGCTTTAGTAGACAAGCTAGAAATGGCCCCCTACCGGCTAAATCCCCGAATCAAGCCGCAAGTGGAGTTGCTGGACAATAAATTACGCGGCCGCTGGCAGAGCGGCGATTTTGTCTGGACCGATGGTTGGCAACCCGCTTATCTTCCGGGGACGTATTGGTGGCTGTACGGGCGGCCGAAGTGACAAAACTCACTTGACGGTAAACGGCCGTTCTGATTATGATGAGAACAGCAGACAATCTCATACGTTACCTGGTTGACTGATAAATCTCAGATTCTCTCCGCGGTTAGATACGTAATGTCAGTCAATCAGCACACGTTACTTTTCAGACCTGACTAGCTGTTCTGATGCACAGCATCAGGCAAAAGGGGGTTGGCAATGAGCGAAGCACAAAAAATCCTTAGCCAGGATTTACGTATCCTGGAAGCGATCATGGATGATATGGAGCGCTACCTGGCCAGCGATGCCACCCATTGGCCCATGCACCGTGAAGGCATTTCTAAGCTGACCATTGGTGGCTGCCTGATGCGGCTAGACCGGTTGCAAGCGCTGCGCCACCGGCTCCAGGATAGCGAACAGCTTGATCTGGACAAATCCCGTTACGCCTTCGACACCCTGGCCAAAGAAAATGTGGTGCGCTTTGAGAAGCGAGCGCACGATGAGCTACACGCCCGGCTGCGAGAATGGACCTCCTATTTGCGGAATACCAGCAGCCAGATGGTCAGGCATCCCGATCACTACGCGACAACGGTGGACACACGGATCGTGATCGCGGCGCTGATGGACAGATTGCAGGCGCCGCCCTATCAGATGAACCCGCAGTTAGCCGAAGACGTGGTGCGCATGGATAATTTCCTGAAAGCGCAGTGGCAGGTTGGCGGGTTTGTTTTACCGACCGTGTGGCAGGAAGCGTATCTGGGGCCGCGCTACTGGTGGCTCTATGGTCATCCTAAGCTGTCTTAGTCTCCGTAATCCATAACCCGTACCCCGTGGTCCGTCAGGCGTGGTTTCTGGTAAATGCCGACCGTATACGGCCTTCCAGTCAGACACCAGCGCTAGTCGCCGCTTCCTACTTGCCAACCGCTGCGCCATGTGGGCGGCTCCACCGGCTGATAGTCCGGGTTGCCCCAGCGCGTCCGGCTGATCACCCAACGAGCAACACGCCAACCGAGACGAATGATGGCCGGATGGTAGGCTTTATAAGCCAACCGGGCCAGCCGGGTGCGCCGGTCTAGCTGCCGGAAGAGCGGCTCAGCCAGCAGGCGGTCGCGGTAAGCGGCATAGCTAAACTCCTGGCGGGCGAAGGCGTCGGCGATGGCTGCGGCAGCGACATGGCCGTAG
>CAYONK010000112.1:0-9789 GCA_964405285.1 uncultured Ardenticatenaceae bacterium | reverse complement strand
AGCGGCTTCTTCCTGCAATCGCTGGACGATGACGCCGACGATGATCCGATGACTTCTGAGGGTCTCTTCGTCTTCCACGCAGCCACGCCGGTCGAGGTTGGCGATTTGGTGCGGGTGCGCGGCACGGCCACTGAGTTCAACAACCTGACGCAGCTTGGTTCGGTGACCACGGGCAACGTCGTTGTTTGCGATTCCGACGTTGAAGTAACCCCGGCAACGATGACTTTGCCGGTGGACGACATGATGGCATGGGAAGCGGTTGAGGGGATGCTGGTTTCCTTCACCCATGACCTGGTGGTGACGGAGCATTACAACCTGGGCCGCTTTGGCGAGGTGATGCTGTCGGTGAATGACCGGCTGTGGAACCCGACCAATGTCGTGCCGCCCGGCGCGCCGGCGATGGCACTGCAAGACCTGAACAACCGCAGCCGCATCTTTCTGGATGACGGCCGCAACGTGCAAAACCCCGATCCGGTTATCTTCCCCAATCCGAAGCTGACTTACACCAACACCCTGCGGACCGGCGCGCTGGTTCATAACCTGACTGGCGTAGTGGACTTCCGCTCGAATACGTACCGGATTCAGCCGGTGGGCGTGGTAGATTTCAGTGAGACGGCGGAACGGCCGTATGAAGCGGACGAGGTGGGCGGCACGCTGCGCGTGGCCAGCTTCAACGTCCTCAACTACTTCACCACTCTGGGGACCGGGTTTAACTGCGGTCCGTTGGGCACGCTGCAATGTCGCGGGGCGGATACGGTCTTCGAGTTTGAGCGGCAGCGGATCAAAATCCTCAACGCCATTCTGGAGATGGACGCGGACATCGTTGGCCTGATCGAAATTGAGAACAACGCCAACGACGACGCGGTGATCGATCTGGTGGCTGGCCTGAACGAGTTGGCCGGGCCAGACACGTATGATTACATCCCGACTGGCCCCATTGGCACAGACGCCATCAAGCTGGCATTCATCTATCAACCGGCGACGGTGACGCCAGAAGGGGATTACGCCATCCTGGACAGCAACGTTGACCCGCGCTTCCTGGATACGCGCAACCGCCCGGTCCTCATCCAAACCTTCAAGGAAAACGCGACCGACGAGTTGGTGACGGTGGCCGTCAATCACCTGAAATCGAAAGGTTCGGCCTGCGACGACATCGGCGACCCCGACGTGGGCGATGGACAGGGCAACTGCAACCTGACCCGTCTGGCGGCGGTAGAGGCGATGATTGATTATCTGGCGTTGGACCCGACGAACAGTGGTTCGGACCGTTTCCTGGTGATTGGCGACCTGAACTCTTACGCGATGGAAGATCCGATCATGGCGCTGGTGGATGCCGGGTATGCAGATATGCTGCGCCAGTTCTATGGAGATCAGGCGTATTCCTATGTGTTCGATGGGCAGTTTGGGCATCTGGACCATGCGTTGGCCAGCGCGAGTTTGCGGCCGTTGGTGACAGGGGCGACCTCCTGGCACATCAACGCCGATGAGCCGCGCGTGTTGGATTACAACGCGGAGTTTAAGACGGCCGGGCAACTTGTTGAATGGTTTAGCCCGGAACCGTTCCGCTCCTCGGACCATGATCCGTTGATTGTAGGGTTGGACCTGACTTACGTGCCGCCGACGGTGACGATTCTGACCCCGGAGGATGGGGCGGTGTTTACGAGTACCAATGCAACGGCCGTTACCATCCCCGTCATCATCACCACCACCGACTTTGTCATCCCAGATGATGGGCACTGGCATCTGTGGGTAAACGGCGTGGATACCGGGCCGGTGATGGACTACGACACGACGGTGGACTTGCTGCCGGGCGTCCACACCCTCAGCGCGGAACTACGCACGCCGGAACACGTCTCCCTGGGCGTCATTGACACGGTGACGGTGACGGTGAATGTGGAGTATCAACTACTCCTGCCGCTGATTATGAACAATGCGACAGGTGGCGAAGCGGAAGCGGCCGCGCCTACGTCTAACGTGGGCTGGCTGACGACGCTCTTTGGTTTACCGATGCTGTTGGTAGGGCTGCCGTTGCGCCGCCGCCGGGCAGGTTGAGGGTTTACCTGATTGTTTGATTGTAGTTGATACAGTATGAAAAAGGCCGCAGCTTTAGGCTGCGGCCTTTTTTCTTCGGTAATGGTTCTGGAAGTGCCTGACAAGAGGGGGAAGGTGATAGTTTCAATCTGAGTATAGTTTATCTGTTAATAAGGAATGATGATAGATGATTAGGCGACTGTTTTACTTGATTGGTTTTGTATTGGTATTGGTGATGGCGATGGGAGGTGGGGGAGAAACGGCCGTTGCCGCCCCGGAAGCCGCCATCTCCCTCCCTGGTGGAACGTATACGCAAAACTTTGATACCCTGGCAAGCAGCGGAACCAGCAGCAGCGTGCCTGATGGCTGGGCTTTTTCTGAAACTGGCTCGAATGCCAACACCGAATACGTCGCAGGTACAGGTAGCGATACGGCAGGGAACACATACAGCTTTGGCGCCACAAGTTCAACCGAGCGCGCTTTTGGCGGTCTGCGGTCTGGCAACCTGATTCCTACCATTGGTGTAGAGTTTCAGAACAGCACCGGCGCAGCGATTACCAGTCTGGCAATTGCCTACAATTGTGAGCAGTGGCGTGTTGGTCTTGCCAGTCGTGGTGCAGCCGACAGGATGGACTTTCAATACAGCACAAACGCTACTTCTTTGACCACTGGAACCTGGACTGATGTGGACGCTTTGGATTGCCTTAGTACTAATACGTCGGACACAGTTGGGGCTAAAAATGGCAACGCTAGTGCCTACCGCACGGCCGTTTCTGGCAGTATCAATAGCCTCAATATAGCTAATGGGGCAGTATTTTGGCTGCGGTGGACTGATTTTGACATTGCCAATTCAGATGATGGTCTGGCGATAGATGATTTTAGCCTGACGCCGACAACTGGCGGCGGCGGAGACATCCCTCCCACCGTCAGCAGCACCACACCGGCCAATGGCGCTACCGGCGTATCGCCTGCCAGCGCCATCACCATCAACTTCAGCGAACCGGTCAGCGCGACGGCGGACGCCTTTGCCCTGGAATGCCCAACCGATCCGCCGGTCGCCTTTAGCAGCAGCCCAGCGCTGCCCGGCAGCGGCAGCAGCTTCGTTCTGACCCCCACCGCTGCTCTGCCGCTCAACACCACCTGCGCGGTAACAGTGACCGCGAACGAAATCACCAACCTGGACGACGACCCCGACACTATGGAGGCCGACTACAGCTTCAGCTTCACCACCGTCGCTGTAGACGTATGCTCCCTCAGCTACACCCCCATTTATAGCATTCAGGGCAGCGGCCTCTCTGCGGCAATCACCGGCGTTGTCACCACCCAAGGGGTAGTCGTCGGCGATTTTGAGGGCGCAAGCCCGGCTCTGCGGGGGTTCTACCTGCAAGATTTGACCGGTGATGGCAATGTTCTCACCTCCGATGGAATTTTTGTCTTCAACGGCAATAACAACAGCGTTAATCCGGGCGACGTTGTGCGCGTCACCGGGACGGCAGGAGAATTTGAGGAGCAGACCCAGATCAGCAGCGTCACGTCTATCGTGCCGTGCGGCGCGGACAGCGTCGCGCCGGTAGACATTGAGCTGCCCTTCGCCAGCGCCGAATACCTGGAGCGGTATGAGGGGATGCTGGTGCGCCTGCCGCAAACGCTGTACGTGACGGAGAACTTCCGCCTCGGCCGTTTTGGGCAAGTGACCCTCACCTCGCGCCCGGACCGGCTGCAACAACCGACCAATGTAGCCTTGCCCGGCGCGCCCGCGCTGGCTTTGCAGGCGGCCAATAACCTGGACCGCATCATTGTGGACGACACCCTCAACAGCCAGAATCCCGATCCAATTGTCTTTGGGCGGGGCGGGCTGCCCCTGAGCGCGGCCAACACGCTGCGCGGTGGCGACAGCGCCAGCGAGATTGTCGGCGTGCTGACCTACACCTGGGGGGGCAATTCGGCCAGCCCCAATGCCTACCGCGTGCGGCCGCTTGGGGCGCTGAACGGGGGCATCATTGACTTCCAACCGGCCAACCCGCGCCAGACCGATCCGCAGGACGTAGGCGGCACGGTGCAGGTAGCCAGTTTTAACGTCCTCAACTACTTCAATACCTTCACCGGCTGCACGGCCGGCGTGGGCGGGGCTTCCACCGATTGTCGCGGGGCGAACAACGCCACCGAATTCACCCGGCAGCGGGATAAAATCATCAACGCTATTGTGGCGATTGATGCGGACGTGGTCGGCCTGATGGAGATTGAGAATGATGGGTATGGGGTTAACAGCGCCATCGCCGATCTGGTGAATGGGCTGAACACGGCTGCCGGGGCGGGAACCTATGCCTACGTAAACGCTGATACTCTCACCGGCGCGACAAATATCCTGGGGACAGATGCCATCAAGGTGGGTCTGCTTTACCAACCGGGGAGGGTGAGTCTGGCGGGAACAACGGCCGTTCTCAACAGCAGCACCGCCCCCTCTGGCACCACCTTCCTCGATAGCAAAAACCGCCCGGTGCTGATCCAATCCTTCCAGCACATCATCACCGGCGAAATCTTCACCGTCGCGGTCAATCACCTCAAATCGAAAGGCTCGGCCTGCACCGACGTAGGCGACCCGGACTTGGGTGATGGGCAAGGCAATTGCAACGTCACCCGCACGAATGCCGCGCAGGCATTGGCGACCTACCTGGCTACGAATCCTACCGGCGTCGGTTCCGGCTACAATCTGATTATCGGCGATCTCAACGCTTATGCGATGGAGAATCCAATCACCGTCATCAAAAATGCCGGTTATACCGATTTGGTCCAGTTTTTTGGCGGGTCGGATGCTTACGGTTACCAGTTTGATGGGCAGTGGGGCTATCTGGACCACGCCCTGGCCAGCAACGCACTGTTCCCCTTCGTCACCGGCGCAGCCGAATGGCACATCAACGCCGATGAGCCGATTATCTTGGACTATAACATGGAGTTCAAAAGCGCCGGTCAGATTGTTTCCTTGTATGACAACAGCCCATTCCGCTCCTCCGACCACGATCCGGTACTGGTGGGCCTGTTCGCCTACAACATCGGCGGCGCGCCCGCCAGCTACGGCTACGCCTGGCACAGCGGCGATGGCGACATCTTACGCCTGGGCGACGAATGGCTGGTGCAGCGCACCCCTACCATCAACAGCGGCGATGGCGTTGTCCGTACGCCCGGTGTTGCCTGGACACCAGGGACAAATAATGGTTCGGTAGACGTAACCGTAACCGGAGAGTTTTGCCAATCGAACGATTGTTATCTGAATGCCTGGGTAGATTGGAACAACGACGGTGACTTTACCGATGCCAATGAGCAGATTTTCAGCGACCGGGTGGTGCGCGAAGGAGAAAGCACCCTGACTTTTCCCGTGCCGGACGCCCCAGATTGCTTCTCAAGCCAACCTTGTACCGCCCGCTTCCGCCTGACAGAAACGGCCGACGACGGCGCCCGCGCGCCAGTCGGACCAACCGGCCAGGCCAGCACCGGCGAGGTGGAAGATTACGCCTGGAATTTCACGCCAACGGCCGTTTCCCTCCACACCCTCACCGCCCAATCCACCAACCCGGCCGGCCTGCTCCTCCTCACCACCGGCCTCATGGCCCTCGGCCTGACCGGACTTGCCCTGCGCCGCCGAAACGGGTAGAAATGGGCGAAGATAGAGAATAGAGATTAGAGAATAGAGATTGGAGATGAGGAGATTGGAGATTGGAGATGAGCCGCCTGGCAATCTCCAATCCCCAATCCCCAATCTCCTTACGAAAAAGGAACCAGATGACCACACACTACAACACCCTACTGGAAAAAGTTTACGAAATCAACGACCTGGGCAAAGCGATGGCCGTTCTCAGTTGGGACAAAGAAGTCAACATGCCCGAAGGCGGCCTGACTGCCCGCATCCAACAACTAACCACCCTCAGCCGCCTGACCCATCAATTCTCCACCTCCGACGAGATGGGCGAGTTGATCGAAGCGGCCGCCGCCGAACTGAACGGCGCCGACTACGACAGCAACGAGGCCAGCCTGATCCGCCTGCTGCGCCGCCAATATGAGGAGGCGCGCAAGCTGCCGCAAGCATTCGTCATCCGCGTCTCGCAGGTGAGCGGCCAGGCGCACGCCGCCTGGGTGAAAGCCCGCGCCGAAAACGACTTCCCAACCTTCCAGCCCTGGCTGGAGCAAGTGGTGGAATTGTGCCAGGAGATGGCCGAGCTGTACGGCTATGAGGATGAAAAGTACGACGCCCTGCTGGACAAGTATGAATATGGCCTGAAAACGGCCGATGTCCGGGCTATTTTTAGCGCGGTGAAGGCGGAATTGGTCCCCTTGCTGCAGGCGATAGAAGAGCGGGGAACGGCCGTTGACGACAGCCTCCTCCACCAAAACTTCCCCATCGAAACGCAGCAAGAATTCGCCCGCTACATCGTCCAGTCCGTCGGCTACGACTTCAACCGGGGCCACCTGGGGACCGTCGTCCATCCCTTCGCCACCAGCTTCGGCCGCGACGATTCGCGCATCACCACCCGCTGGTATCCCGACTTCCTCAACCCCGCCCTCTTTGGCGCGCTGCACGAATCGGGCCACGCCATGTATGAGCAGGGAACCCACCCCGACCTGGCCCGCACGCCGCTGGCGCGGGGCACGTCGCTCGGCTTCCACGAATCCCAATCGCGCATGATCGAGAATCTGGTCGGCCGCAGCCTCGGCTTCTGGCAAGCCCATTACCCGAAATTACAGAGCCTCTTCCCGGAGCAGTTGGGCGGCCACAGCCTGCAAGAGTTCTACCGGGCGATCAACAAGGTGCAGCCCTCCTTCATCCGCGTCGAGGCGGACGAACTGACCTACAATTTCCACATCATCCTGCGCTTTGAATTGGAGCAGGCGATGCTGAATGGCGAGTTGGCCGTCAAAGACCTGCCCGCCGCCTGGAACGCCAAGATGGAAGAATTGCTCGGCGTGACGCCGCCGACGGACAGCGAAGGCTGTCTGCAAGATGTGCATTGGACGCGGCCCGGTTTTGGCTATTTCCCGACCTATGCGTTGGGGAATTTGTATGGGGCGCAGATCTGGGAAACGGCCGTTGCCCACTCCCCCGCCATCCTCGACGAACTCGCCCAGGGCAAAACCGAAACCCTACTCGCCTGGCTGGGCGAAAACATCCACCAACACGGCCGCAAATTCACCCCCGGCGAACTCATCCAACGCATCGCTGGCGGCCCCCTCAGCCACGAACCCTTCATCCGCTACGCCACCGCCAAGTTTAGCGACATCTATAACTTGTAAAGCTGCTTCGGAGCAGGGGAGCAGGGGAGCGGGGGAGAAAAACTTCTCCGCTCCCCTGCCAATAGGATTAAACATGTACGATCCGCCACATCCAGGTGAATTTATTCGGGAAGTTTATCTGCAAGAATCAGGCGTGAGTTCACGAGCAGTTGCCGCGAAACTGAAAATAGCGCCCTCTACCTTCACCCGCCTGCTCAACGGAAATAGCCATCTAACCCCAGAAATGGCCTTGCGTCTCTCCAAAACATTAGGGAGATCGCCAGAAAGTTGGCTAAAGATGCAGAACAATTATGATCTATGGCAAGCTCGAAAACGATTGAACCTGGATTAACTTGAACCTGGAGGCATAGTTCAAATTGAGCGAAATATCCTTGACAAACTTTTCTTTAGACATGTCATGCTGAGGTCCTCCGAAGCATCCCGTTCCACTGGAAAATCCGAGGCCGTCGGGATTCTTCGCTTCGCTCAGAATGACATGACTCCCTGAGTCTTGAGCAATTCAGTTTCCTTGCCGTTTCTACTCTCCGATCTCCCATTTTGTTATACTTAGTCCTATGAATCTGAGTAACATCCGCAACTTCTGTATTATCGCCCATATTGATCACGGTAAGTCCACCCTGGCCGACCGCATGTTGCAAGTCACCGGCACTATCTCCGAGCGGGAAATGCAGGAACAGGTGCTGGACGACATGGACCTGGAGCGGGAAAAAGGCGTCACCATCAAAGCCTCGGCCGTGCGCATGGCCTACACCGCCAAAGACGGCCAGACCTATGAGATGAACCTGATTGACACCCCCGGTCACGTAGACTTCGGCTATGAGGTCAGCCGCGCCCTCTTAAGCTGCGAGGGGGCCATCCTGGTGGTGGACGCCACCCAGGGCATCGAGGCGCAAACCCTGGCCAATCTCTACCTGGCCATCGAAGCCGACTTGGAAATCATCCCCGTCGTCAACAAAATTGACCTCCCGGCTGCACTGCCCGACGAAGTGGCCGAGGAAGTGGAGAACATCACCGGCATCCCGGCCGAGGAAGTCATCCCGATCAGCGCCAAATTGGGCAGCAACATTGATTCGGTGCTGGAGGCCATCGTGCGCCGCGTGCCGCCGCCAAAGGGGAGCGCCGACGCCCCCTTGCAGGCGCTCGTCTTCGACTCCCATTACGATTCCTACAAAGGCGTCATCGCCTATGTGCGCGTCTTCCAGGGCACGCTGCGCGACCGCCAATGGATCAAGATGATGTCCAACGATGTAGCCGTCGAACCCATTGAATTGGGCATTTTCAGCCCGCGGATGAAGCCGGTGATGGAGTTGACGGCCGGAGAAGTGGGCTACATCGCCACCGGCCTGAAAACAGTGCGCGAATGCCGCGTCGGCGACACCATCACCCATCGAGACAAGGCGGCCGACACCCCCTTGCCCGGCTATGAATCGGTCAAGCCGATGGTCTTCGCCGGGTTCTACCCCACCGAGGGGGAAGATTACGCCCTGCTCAAAGAGGCGTTGGAAAAATTACAGCTCAACGACGCCTCGCTCGTCTTCGAGCCGGAGACCTCCGACGCGCTCAATTTTGGCTTCCGCTGCGGTTTTCTGGGCATGTTCCACATGGAGATTGTGCAAGAGCGGCTAGAGCGCGAGTATGATCTGGACCTGGTGGCGACGGCCCCCAGCGTGCGCTATGAGGTCGTCATGGCCCAGACCGGCGAGACGATCATCATCGAAAGCCCGGCCGATTTGCCTGACCCTGGCGTGATTGAGGAGATCCGCGAACCCTGGATGCACGTGCAGATTTTCGCCCCGGACGAGTATTATGGCACGGTGATGGACCTGGCGATCAAGCGGCGCGGCGAGTTTGTCGGGCAGGAGTATCCGGCTCCGGGGCGGGTGGTCTTGAAGTACGATCTGCCGCTGGCGGAGATGATTGTTGATTTTTATGACAAGTTGAAGAGCGCCACGCGGGGCTACGCTTCGATGGATTACGAGTTTGGCGGCTATCGGCCGTCGAATCTGGTGAAGCTGGACGTGCTGGTGAACAAGACGCCGGTGGACGCTCTGGCGATGATCGTCCACGAGGATGACGCCTATCATCGCGGGCAAAAGCTGGTGACGCAGCTCAAGAAAGAGATTCCGCGCCAGATGTTTGAGGTGCCGATTCAGGCGGCGGTGGGCAAGCGGGTTCTGAGCCGGGCAAATGTGAAGGCGCTGCGCAAGGACGTGTTGGCGAAGTGCTACGGCGGCGACATCACCCGCAAGCGGAAGCTGCTGGAGAAGCAGAAGAAAGGCAAGAAGCGGATGAAGATGATCGGCAATGTCGAAGTACCGCAGGAGGCGTTTTTGGCGGTGCTGAAGATGAATGATGATTAGTCGGGTAGTCGGGTGGTCGTTAGTCTTGTAGTCGTTAGTCTTGTAGTCGTTAGTCTTGTAGTCGTTAGTCTTGTAGTCGTTAGTCTTGTAGTCGTTAGTCTTGTAGTCGTTAGTC
>CAYONK010000111.1:0-9835 GCA_964405285.1 uncultured Ardenticatenaceae bacterium | reverse complement strand
GCCTCCACCTCGGCGCTGGCCGCGCTGTTGAGCGCGTCGAGCAGCGCCTCTTCCAGTTCGTCCAGGTAGCTGGATAGGCTCCAGGCGACTTTGTGCCCTGGGGCGACGAGTTCCAGGCCGCAGATGAGGTCTGGGTTGGTCTGGAAGCGGAGGGTGTGGCCGTTGTTGAATTGGGTGGCGATGGCCTGACGCAGCGCTTTGCGTTGGCTGTCGTCCAGGTCGAAGCCGCTGTGGAGGGTGAGAACGGCCGTTTCCCGCGCTAACACGTTGCGGATGGTCTGGGCGTCTTTGGTGGGTAAATCGGCCAATCGCGCCAGGAAGACTTTGACGATCTGCGCTTCCAACTCGGCGTCGGCCAGATCGGCTAGAGCCTGGCCGATGATGCGGTAAGTTTGCAGCCCGGCCTGTTGGCGCGCGTTTTGCAGGAAGGCTTTTCTTTCCTCGGCCAACGCTTTTTGCCAGCGGGTGCGCGTCTCGTCAACCTCTTCGCGGGCTTCATGGAGCCAGGTTTGCCGCCGGTCGGTTACGTCGGCCTGGGCCTGGCGGATCATGTTCTCGCGTTCCTGGTCGAAGGCGGCGTTTTTCTGGCGGTAGGTTTCGATCTCGGCAACGGCCGTTGCCCGCTGTTTTTCCGCCTGTTCCAGCCGGTCGGCGATTTTGCGCTCCCGTTCGGCCATCATGTTGAGGATCGGCCGGTAGAGGAAGCGGCGCAGCAGCAGCACCAGGATCAGGAAGTTGATGATCTGGGCGATGACGGTGAACCAATCAATCAGCACCGTTAACCTCCGATGGCCGCTGTGGCGTAGTTCCAGAACGGGTTGACGAAGAGCAGGATGATGGCGATGACGAAGCAGTAAATGGCGGTAGATTCAATCATCGCCAGGCCGACGAAGAGGGTGCGGGTGATGGTGTTGGCCTCGTCTGGCTGCTGGGCGATGGAACTGAGCGCCTGGGCGACGGCGCGCCCCTGGCCCAGCGCCGGCCCGAGTGAGCCGATGGCGATGGTGTATCCGGCGGCGGCGATGGATATGACGGCGATCCAGCCTAGATTGTCCATAAGGGTCTCCTTTTTGCTTGCGGATGTCTGATGTCTGATTTTGGATTATGAGGGGTCGTCGGGTAACGGCCGTTCTTTACTCTGCACCTGAGTAGCCGAGGCGATGTAGACCATCGCCAGGACGGCGAAAATGTACGCCTGAATCATGCCCGTCACCAACCCCAGCACCTGCATGATAATCGGGAAGAAGAGCGGCACAATGGAGAGCAGCACGGCGACAATCATCGTGCCGCTCATCACATTGCCAAAGAGGCGCACGGCCAGCGCCAGGGTGCGCGACAGTTCGCCGATGATGTTGAAGGGCAGCATGATGGGGGTGGGTTGGGCGTACTGTTTCAGGTAGGTCCACAGCCCCAAGTTTGAGACCCCATACAATGGCACGGCCACAAAAACGCAGATGGCGAGCGCGGCCGTTGTGGAAAGCGACCCCGTCGGCGGCTGAAAGCCGGGCACAATCGCCAGCAGATTGGACGCCGCGATGAAGATGAACAGCGTGCCGATGAAGGGTAGATAGCGGTCCGGCCGTTGCTGCCCGATTTCCCGGATCTGGTTGTGCAGCGCCTCCACCAACACTTCCAGCAGATTTTGCCCTGGCGAGAGCGTTTCGTCGCTGGTCAGCTTGCGCGTCACCAGCCAGGAGACGCCCACCAACAGCGCCATCACCACCCAGGTAAAGAGGATGGTGGCGTTTAGTTTAAAGGGGCCAGAGGCCCAGTAGATGATGTTATCAGGACTTATTTCCATTTTGGATTTTGGATTTCGGATTTCGGATTGTTTGCGCGTTGCTTGCGCCTGCCGTTATCCGTTCACTGTTTACTGTTTACTGTTCACTGTTCTCCGTTCCTTCTCCGGTCCCCAGCGGCGGATGAGCAGGGTGCGGGCGAGCAGAATGCCGGCCATCGCGCCGAAGAGGTTGCTCCAATGGCTGCTGGTCAGCAGGTAGATGGCGGCCAGCAGCAAGGCCAGCCGCAAAGCGAAACTGCCGAGAAGGAGCAGCGCCGGTTGGCGGGCGGTGGGCAGTTGGCGCACGGTGTACCAGAGGCCGCCAAAGTAAAGACCACCGCCGAGGAGTCCGGCCAGGAAGCTGAGGAGGAGGTGGGTGGGGGTCATAACGTCTGACGCACTATCTCCCGAAATTGAGCCGAGGTTACGATGGTTAACCCAGACAGCGGCGGCAGGTCAAGCAAATCTTTGTCGCCGGTGATCAGGTAATCGGCCTGTCCCACAAACGCATAGGCCAGCAGGTAATCATCTTTGGGGTCTCTGGTGAGAGCGGGTATTGGTTCTGTAATCAGCGGTATCTCCTCGCCAACCGATTGTAATACGGCGATAAATTGCGCCAACCATGCCGGGTTGATGCGTTGTCTGAGATGTGGTTTGCGCTGCGCGGTCTGAACAATTTCCTTGAGCAGCGCTTCTGGTAGGAGCAGGGTGACTTGCCCATCAGCCACAACATCCAAAAGAAACGCCATGAAATGATCGCCAGAAGGGGTGAGCAGGTAGGCGATGATCAGGTTGCTGTCTACCAGGACGCGCATGCCTCAGTCCTGAAAAGTCACTTTGCCTTGCGCGGCCAGACTGTTGATGGCGTCTCTGCTCATTTCGTCGGCGAGGACTTCGGCTTCTGTCTCTGTCAGGTCATGGTTCTTTTGGTCGAGTGTGGCCGCCAGCCGTTTTAGTTCGGCGATGGCCTGTTGTCGTCGTTTGCGCTCCCGCGCTTCACGCAGCAGGTCGTAGTCGGCAATGGGGATGATGACTGCTTCTGCTTCGCCCCGATTTTGGATGATGACATCTTTGTGGGTCTCTTTGATCCAGCTTAATAGGGGGCTGAGATTTTGTCTTGTTTCGCTAATTGACGCTGTTTTTATCATGTTCAAGGCCCTGCGCGGTGGCAGACGTTCAGCTTCTGCGGAGAAGTTGAACGTCTAAATGTCCTTGTCGCTGTTCATGTTTGTGAACATCTATATGTACATATTAGCTTATAAACGCAGTCTGGATCAAGTTTGGTTCTCTTTGCGCTCATCATCCAACGGCCGTTGTTCCCGCCCCTCTTCCTCTATCCGCGCCTGCTCCTGGCTGACCCAGTACCAGGCATTCCAACAGCCAAGCAGGATGCCGCCGATCAGCAGCATCAGCGTCCAGGAGTAGCGACTGGGCCAGGTGGCGTCTACCCAGATGCCCAGCGCCAGCCCCAGCAGGGTGGGGATGGTCACCGACCAGCCAACGATGCCAAACATGCCCAGGCCAAACCAGACGCGCTCCTGCGCGTGCTGCCGCGCCCACAGCTTGCGCTGCTCTTTACGGGCGACGCGGCGTTCGAGTTCTTTATGGGGGGAACGGCCGTTTTCTTCTTCCATTATCTTAGCTAGAGCTAAAGGGCACGCTAGCTCCTACAACTCCATAAAGCGGCGCACAAAGTCCGCCTCGATCTTGGCCAGCGCCGAGCGAGTCTGCTTCTCCCGCTCGTCCAATTCGGCAAACTGCTCCCGGATTAGCGCTTGCAGTTGACCCAGGTCGGCCCCCCGCGCCGCGTTGCGCGTGGAGACCAGCACCTCCGCGCCGCACTTCACCAGGATACCTTCGTCCACGGCCAGGTAGAATTCTTCGCCAACGGCCGTTTCATACTCCAACAACCCCGGAACCAGCGCCGAGACAAAATCCACATGGCGCGGCAGCAGACAAAACGCTCCATCCTGCCCCTCGGCCACCACTTTGCGCACCTGTTCCTCAACCAATATCTTTTTGGGGAGCAACACTTTTAGCAGCATTGTTTGTTAGTTGGTTGGTTGGCTAGTTGGTTCGTTGGCGGGCACACTAACCAACCAGCAAACTCACCAACTGACGAACTCACTTCTTCTTCTCCGCCTCATCAATCGCGCCGATCATATACAACGCCCGCTCCGGATAGTCGGCAAACTCATCGTTGAGGATGCGTTCGCAGCCGTCCAAAGCATCCTCCAATGAAACGAGCTTACCCGCCATGTTCGTGAACTGCTCCGTCGTATAAAACGGCTGCGTCAGAAAGCGTTCCAGCCGCCGCGCCCGCGCCACAATCCGCCGATCCTCCGGCGACAACTCTTCCAGCCCCAGCATGGCGATGATGTCCTTCAGTTCCTCGTAGCCTGCCAGCGTGCGGCGGATTTCCTGAGCGATTTGGTAATGACGTTCGCCGACGATGCGCGGCGACAGCATCTTAGAGCCGGATTGTAACGGGTCCATCGCCGGGTACAGCCCTTCGCTGGCCCGTTTGCGCGAGAGGACGATAGAGGCGGTTAGGTAGCCGAAGGTGTGGATGGCGGCCGGGTCGGTGAAGTCATCGGCCGGCACGTAGACAGCCTGCACGGAGGTGATCGCGCCGCTGGCGGTGTTGCAGATGCGCTCTTGCAATTCGGCCAGTTCCGTCGCCAGGGTGGGTTGGTAGCCGACGCGAGAGGGGATTTGCCCCATCAGCCCGGACACTTCGGAACCGGCCTGGATAAAACGAAAGACGTTGTCAATCAGCAGCAGCACGTCCTGGCGGGCATCGTCGCGGAAGTATTCGGCCATGGTCAGGGCCGCGTGGCCGACGCGGAAGCGGGCGCCGGGCGGCTCGTTCATCTGGCCGAAGATCATCACAGTATTGTCCAGCACGCCCGCCTCTTTCATCTCGCGGTACAGCTCTTCCGCTTCGCGGCTGCGCTCGCCGATGCCGCAGAAGAGGCTGACACCCTCGTATTGGCCGACGACGTTGTGGATCAGTTCGGTGATGAGGACGGTTTTGCCCACGCCCGCGCCGCCGAACAGCCCGGCGCGGCCGCCCCGTTCTAAGGGGGCCAGGACGTCAATCGCCTTGATGCCGGTGGTGAAGATTTCTGATTTGACGGCGCGTTGGTGGAGGGGGATGGCCGGTTGGTGGATGGCGCGCCATTCGCCGCCGGTGATGGGGTCCAGGTTGTCCAGGGTTTCGCCAAAGACGTTGAAGATGCGGCCGAGGACGCGGGAGCCGACAGGGACTTGCAACGGCCGTTTCTCATCCACAATCACATCCCCCCGCGCCAACCCTTGCGTGGGCGTCAGGGCGATCCCGCGCACGCGCTGCCCATCCAAATGGGTGACCACCTCAATGACGATCGGCCCATTCGGGCCGTCGGCGCTGAGCCGTTGGTAGAGGTTTGGAAGTTGGTCGGGGAAATAGGCATCCACAACGCTGCCGCGCACAGCGACGACCGTGCCAACATTTTCTGCTTCAGACGCTTGCTGCCGCTTCATCATGCTAAAGAGTATAACGGCAATTTTCAGGGCTTGCCAGTGGGCTGGCAATGGAGCAAGCCTGTCTGTTCAGGGGAGGACGCTGCCGGATTGAGCTTTACACAATCTTTAATCTGCCTTGCGCAATTCTTTAAATGGGCGGCGTATACTTCTGATATGAATAGGACATTGGCTTTGATCCTGGCGACAGCGGCGGCAACGGCCGTTCTCCTCATCGCCCTCTTCTTCCTCCTCATGCCCACCCTGGGGCCGCGTTTCATGCACAGCCGCATGGCGGCGGACATGCCCGCCCACAGGATGATGACCACGACGACTTCCCCGGATCTCGACACCGCAACCGACCGGATGACCGACGACGGCCTCTTCCGCGTCTCCTTCGTTAGCGAGCCAGACCCGGTGGCGATTAATCAAATGCACAGTTGGGCGCTGCACGTGGAAACGGCCGATGGCCGGCCGGTGGAAAACGCCGCCATCACCGTCGGCGGCGGAATGCCGCAGCATGGGCACGGCCTGCCCACCCGACCCCAAGTCACCGAATATCTGGGCGACGGTAACTACCGTGTCGAAGGGCTGCGCTTCCAGATGGGCGGCTGGTGGGAAGTTAAATTTGAGATAGACGCCGACGGTCAGACAGACGCCGTCACCTTCAACCTGATTTTAGGCGGATAAGGTTAGAGCGAGAGCGAGAGTTTTCTTCCTCTAGCTCTCGCTCTAGCTACCACACCCCTTTAAGGAGAGACTCTATGAAAGTTTTGCTGCGCTTGTTTGCGTTTTCACTGCTGCTCTTACCGGCGTTAGCCGCCTGTTCCGGCAGCGATGCGCAAACGGAGACCACCACCAACGCCCCAGATGCGCCGGTGGTCCAGATCTATTACCCGCCCTCTTGAGGCTGCTGTGGCCTTTGGATGGAGTACATGCTGGAACAAGGGTTCAACGTGGAGAAACTTCCCGTAGGTGACCCGATGTCCATCAAACAGCAATATCAGGTTCCGCCTGCGCTCTATTCTTGCCACACCGCCATCGTGGATGGCTACGTTATTGAAGGACATGTCCCCGCTGCTGAAATAACCCGCTTGTTGGCCGAACGCCCAGACGTGCTTGGTCTGGCCGTGCCCGGAATGCCTCTCGGCTCCCCCGGCATGGAAGTGCCCACCGGCGAAGTGCAGCCCTACGCCGTTCTCACCTTCGACCAAAACGGCAATACCGAAGTATACGCCCGGTACGGGCAGTAAAATGGTTGATTGGAGATTGGAGCTTCGCAGTCTCCAATCTCCAATCTCTCTCATGCCTCGTTCCCCATTCCTCCTTATCTCATTGGCTGTTTTAGGCGTGGTTGGGTTGGCAACGGCCGTTTTCCTCCTCTGGCCCCACGCTGACCGTTGGACCGAGCAGGAAGTGGATACCCTGCGCACCCTCTGGCTGGCCAGCCTGCCTCCGCTGCCCGACGACCCCTCCAACCGCTACGCCGGCGACCCTCGCGCCATTGCCCTGGGCGAACAGCTTTTCTTCGATACGCGCTTTAGCGTCAACGCCCAGGTCTCCTGCGCCACCTGCCACTTACCGGAACTCGGCTTCCAGGACGGCCGCGCCCTGGCGCAAGGCGTCGGCGTCACCGACCGGCGCACCATGCCCATCGCCGGCATGGCCTATAGCCCCTGGCTCTTCTGGGACGGCCGCAAAGACAGCCTGTGGGCGCAAGCATTAGGCCCGCTGGAGAACCCGGTGGAGCATGGCGGCACGAGGACGCAGTACGCCCACCTCATCGCCGCCCATTACCGCGACGAGTACCAGGCGCTCTTCGGTCCGCTGCCCGATCTCAGCGGTCTGCCCCGCGCCGCCGGACCGGTGGACGAGCCAACCGCCCGCGCCGCCTGGGACGCTATGACCCCGGCCGAGCGGGAAGCTGTCACCGGCATCTTCGTCAACGTGGGCAAAGCCATCGCCGCCTTCGAGCGCACCATCATGCCCGGCTACGCCCGCTTCGACGCTTACGTGGAGGCGTTGCTGAATGGGGACACGCGGCAGATGCGGGACAGCCTGACGCCCGACGAAGTGGCCGGACTGCGCCTCTTCATCGGCGAAGCAAACTGTATTCAGTGCCACAATGGGCCGCTCTTCACCGACAACGACTTCCACAACACGGCCGTTCCCGCCGTCCCCGGTTTGCCAGAAGATACCGGCCGGGCGGCCGGGGCGCAGTTGGTGTTGGCCGACGAATTCAACTGCCTCAGCCCCTACAGCGACGCCGCGCCGGAGCAGTGCGTCGAATTACGGTTCATCCTCAGCGAAGGGGAGGAGCTAATGCGGGCGTACAAGCCACCCAGCCTACGTAACGTGGCCGAACGGCCGCCCTTCATGCACGCCGGGCAGTTTGCCACCCTGGAAGAGACGCTAATCCATTACAACGTCGCCCCGCCCGCCCCGGCCGGCCACAGCGAATTGGAACCCCTCCACCTGACCCCCGCTGAACTGAATCAACTGCTGGCCTTTTTGCAGGCTTTGAGCGAGCAGAAGAATTGACAATTGACAATTAACAATTGACAATTGCCCATGCCTGCAAAGATTCTGGTTGTTGACGACGAACAGAGTATCCTGAACTTGGTGACGGCCTATTTGCGGCCAGAGGGGTATGCGGTGGAAACGGCCGTTAACGGCCGTTCTGCCCTCGACCTCATCCGCACCTTCCAACCCGACCTGATCGTGCTGGACATCATGCTGCCCGGCATGGACGGGCTGGAACTGCTGGCCCAACTGCGCCGCGAATCAGACGTTTACGTCATCCTGCTCACCGCCCGCAGCGAGGAGACGGACAAACTCGTCGGGCTGGCCGTCGGCGCGGATGATTATCTGACCAAACCATTCAGCCCGCGCGAACTGGTCGCCCGGATCAAGGCCGCGCTGCGCCGCCTGCAAAGCGGCGGCGCTCCCGCCGATAATCCGCTGATGCAATTCGACCATTTGCGCATAGACCCGGCCGCTCGCCGCGTCTGGGCCGACGGACGGGAAGTCGAGCTAACCAGCACCGAATTCGACCTGCTCAAAACCCTGGCCGAGCATCGCGGCATGGTCCTCAGCCGCGAGCAGTTATTGGAACAGGTGTGGGGTCAGGATTTCTTCGGCGAAATTCGCGTCGTAGACGTCCATCTGGGTCACGTCCGCCAGAAACTCGGCCCCAACCACGCCATCGTCACCGTTCGCGGCGTTGGCTATCGGTTTGAACCGTGAAGTAATTGACCATTGACCATTGACCATTGACAATTGCCAATTCATTCTCCTCCTTATGATCACAAAATTCCGACGACGCCTGGGCTGGAAGCTCTTTCTCTCTTATCTGGCGGTGGTGCTGGTGGCGGCGACGGTGTTGGTGGCGGCGATGGAGGCGACGCTGCCCCGCGCTTTTGCCCGCCATTTGGCGGCGATGGAGCTGGCGATGTTGTCGGCTGGCAACTCGAATCTGGCAGACCATGCCCATCTGGCGGATGATTTGGTGATTAATTTTAGAACGGCCGTTACCGAAGCCACCCTCATCGCCCTGACCGCCGCCACTCTGATCGCTCTCGCCCTCAGCGCCTGGATGACCCGGCGCATCGTCCGCCCCGTGCGCCAGATCATGGAAGCCAGCCGCAACATCGCCCAGGGCAACTACAGCCGCGCCCTCTCCTTGCCAGACCGCCCCCTGGCCGACCTGGACGAGATGGGGCAGATGGCCCACAGCTTCAACAGGATGGCCGGGCAACTGGCCGAATCAGACACCCTGCGCCGCCAACTCATCGGCGACGTCAGCCACGAACTCAGCACGCCGCTCACCGTCATCAAAGGCTCGATGGAGGGGCTGATTGATGGCGTGCTGCCGCCAGACGCCGCCACCTTCCAGCAAGTCCAGCAAGAGGCGGCCCGGATGCAGCGATTGGTGGCCGATTTACAGGAACTCAGCCGCGTCGAAGCCGGGGCCTACGATCTCCACCGCCAACCGCTTAACCTGACGACTTTGCTAACAGACGTGACCCATCGCCTGCGCCGCCAATTCGACGACAAAGGTGTGACCCTTTGCCTGCAACTGCCCCCCGGTCTACTGCTGGCGGAGGCGGATGGCGACCGGATCGCCCAGGTGTTGATCAACCTGATCGGCAATGCGCTGCAATATACGCCGACGGGTGGGGGGGTGACGGTAACGGCCGTTCGCCAACCCAACGTCTTCCGCATCAGCGTCAGTGACAACGGCGAAGGCATTGCCGCCGAACATTTGCCCCACCTCTTCACCCGCTTCTACCGGGTAGACAAATCCCGTTCCCGCGCCAGCGGTGGCAGCGGCATCGGCCTGACCATCGCCCGTCACCTGGTGGAGGCGCACGGTGGCCGCATCTGGGCGGAGAGCGATGGGGTGGGGCGGGGCAGCCGCTTCATCTTTACCCTGCCCATCACCCAGCCGTAACCGGCAAAATGACAGATTTCCCCTCCACCTAAACGATTTTTGCGATCTTCCAACAACCAATCGCTATCAATTTCGCCTTTTGTGGTATGATTTGCTTG
>CAYONK010000110.1:0-9837 GCA_964405285.1 uncultured Ardenticatenaceae bacterium | reverse complement strand
AAACAAGTTTCCTGTTTCAAAATAGCGGTCAATGAAGATGCCCGCACCTAACGCAAGCACAATGATAAGCACAGTGACGCAGCCTATCTGTCCAATAAGGCCGGCCATTTCAGCCGTCTGTGCTGGTTCTGTTTGCTTTGACAAGGTTGTATCCTATCGCTCTCAGGGTGCGCGGTTGCGCATTATATCACAATAAAACCTCGCGGCAATCGTTATGGCTCCTGACTTAGCCCACAACCAGGGCAAAGAAGGCATTCGCTGCCTCTCGCGTCCAATCATAGGCCGGGCCGGCATAAACGCCGAGGAAAATGATGAAGAACAAAGAAACCCCAAGGCCGATCTGCGCCGCTCTAGAAACCGGAATGGACACGTCTTCCTCGTCCGAACGGTATAGATACATGTACTTAACTACGTTCAGGTAGTAATAGAGGGCCACAAAGGCATTCAAGATGCCGAGCATCGCCAGCCACCAGTAACCTGCGTCCACAGCCGCCTTGAAAATAAAGAACTTACCAATGAAACCGGCCGTTGGCGGGATACCCCCCAGCGAAAGCAGCGCAAACAACATCACCAGGGCCAGGTAAGGAGAGCGCCGGTGCAAACCATACAGGTCGCGCATGTCGTTCGAGCCGGAGACATTGCTGATGAGGATGATGACGCCGAAAGCGGCGATATTGGTGAAGACGTACATCAGCAGATAGAACACCGTCGCGCCGGAGCCATCCGGTGTAAAGGCGACCAGACCGATCAGCGCATAACCAGCCTGGGCGATGCTGGAGTAGGCGAGCATTCGCTTAATGTTGTTCTGGAAGATGGCCGCGAAGTTCCCCAGGGTCATGGTGATGACGCACATGGAGACCAACAAAGCCCACCATCCTTGCGCCTGCTGACCCGCCATGCCAAACGCCCCGGCTGAAAATATACGCAAAAAGATGGCGAAACCGGCCGCTTTTGAAGCCGTCGAGACAAAGGCGGTAAAGCTGGTTGGCGAACCATGATATACGTCTGGCGTCCAGAAATGGAAAGGAACCGCCGAAATTTTGAAACCGAAACCAACAATGATCAACGCGGCGGAAAGCAAAAGCAGGCCATTCGCTTCTGACAAGATTGCTCCCTGGCTTAACAACTGGCCCATCGCGTAGAAGTTGGTCGTGGAGAAGCCATGACTGCTGAAGACGCCATAGAGGATGCTCATACCGTAGAGCATGATGCCGGTAGCCACAGCCCCATAGACAAAATACTTCATGCCCGCTTCAACCGATTCCTCGTCTTCGGTGCGGAAACCAGCCAGGACGTAGGAAGAGATACTAGCCGTTTCCAGCGCGATGTAGAGCATGATCAGGTCGGCCGAAGCGGCCATCAGGGTAAAGCCAACGGTGGCAGCGATGAGCAGCGCATAAAATTCGCCGCGCTGTAACCGCTTCACATCTACGGTGATCAGGCTGGTCAACAGGAGAGCGAGCAAGAACATCACCCGAAAGACGAGAGTGATGAGGTCATTACGGATCATGCCGCCCCAATAAAGGCTTTCTGTCGTTAGCGCTTTTATCGGATCGGGGATACCCCAGATGAGCCACAGGCTCAGGGTGACGATCAGGATGGCAAATGCTCCCCAAGCGGTCAATAGACCTACATTGCGCCGGGTCTCAGCTGTGAGAAAGCGGTCGTAGAGAAGAACGACTGCCAATAAGGCAACCAGCAGAATCTCTGGCAATATCGCAAAAATCCACTCAATCGGGAAAGATAGGCTCACTTATGCACCTCCCAGCCAGGACCAAAAGTTGCTGGCAGCAAACTGAACGCTGTCGAAGACGGTCATGGCTTGCTGGGCTTCCTGGATGCGGTCAATGACCGGGGCCATACCCGATTCTACAATCGGAGCGATGACGCCGGGGAATACGCCGATGACGATGAGGATGACGCAGAACATCACCAGGGTCAGCTTATCAATAGCCAGAATGGGACGCATATCGTGCCATTTGTGGGCGTCGTAGTCGCCAAAAAAGACGGTGTGGACAGCGCGTAATATGTAGGCAGCGGTGATCACAATGGCGATGACGCTGAGAATAGCGACCCATTGGTAGAAGTTGGCTGGTGCAAGCCCGAAGGCGGTCATGGTCGGGGGCAGGCTGCTGCCTTGCCAGACTCCCATGAAGATGGGGAACTCGGCGATAAAGCCGGAGAGTCCGGGCATGCCCATGGAGACAAGGCCGCCAATGATGAAGGGGATGACGAGCCAGGGGAGCGCCATGCGCATCCCGCTTAACTCGTCCATACTGCGGGTATGGGCGCGGTCGTAGACCATGCCGACGACGGAGAAGAAGAGGGCAGTCATGACGCCGTGGCTGACCATCTGGATGCCCGCGCCGGTGAAGCCGACTAGCGTCAGGCTGGCGAAGCCCATGGAGACAAGGCCCATATGGCTGACGGATGAGTAGCCGATCAGATATTTCATGTCGCGCTGGCGCATGGCGATGAAGGCGCCATAGAGGACGTTGACCAGGGTGAGTAACATGACAAAGGGCATCCAGTAGACCGTGCCTTCGGGCAGGATTTGGATGCCAACGCGCATGGAGGCGTAGGCGCCTAGCTTCATGAGGACACCGGCGTGGATCATGGAAACGGCCGTTGGCGCAGCCACATGACCATCAGGCGACCAGTTATGGAAGGGGAACAAACCTGCCAGGATGGCAAAGCCGAGGAACAGCGGCATAAACCAGATGCGCTGCATGTCGAAGGGGAAGTTCGCTTCCGACCAGGCGCGCAGGTCAAAGGTTTGTTCTACGCCGGCGGCCGGTAGCTGGAAATACAGCACCAGGAAAGCGATGAAGGAAATAAAACTGCCGATGAGCAAGTAGAGGGTCAACTTCATCGCGGCGTATTCGCGCCGCTCCTTCCAGCCCCAGATGACGATCATGACGTACATCGGCAGCACAGCTAACTCGTAGAAGAAGAAAAGCAGGAAACCATCTACGGCGACGAAGACACCCTGCACGCCAGCGACCAGCAGCATAAAGAAGGCGAAAAATTCGCGCGGTCGATCTTCAATGCTCCAGGAGATGAGGACGCCGCCCAGGCCGACAATGGCCGTCAGCAGCACCAACGTCGCGCTCAGGCCATCTACGCCAACGATGTAGGCGATATTGACGGCAGGTATCCATTGATACTCTTCGACAAACATCAGCATATCGGCCCAGCGCGTACCCGGTTCGGGCAGGTTTTGGTAATAGGCGATGTAGACGTAGAGCGAGAGCATCAGACCGACAATCATGGCTGCCAGCGCCAACATGCGCGAGTTTTCGCCTCGCTCTTTGGGCATCATGAGGATGATAACGGCCGTTACTATTGGCGATAAAGCAATGACTGATAAGTATGGGAATTCCATTCATCCCCCTCAACTAAAAATTTTTGTCACGGTATCGTTGATGAAAACCAACAACCATTGGGGCCAGATGCCCAACGACAACATCAGGGCCATCAAAGGCCACATCACCGCATGTTCGCGGAAGGTCATATCCTTCAGACCGCGCCATTCATCTTTGATCGGGCCGTGCAACGTCTGACCAATCCCTTTCAAGATATATGCGCCGGTCATCAGCAAACCTAGCATGGAAAGCGCCACCTGGGTGGTGAAAACGTTCCAACTGCCGCGCACGATCATGAATTCGCCGACGAAGCCATTCAACCCAGGCAAATCAAGCGAGGCCATGCTGGTGAAGATCAAAATGGCGCCAAACACCGGCATGATAGACCAGATGCCGCCAAACTGCTTCAAATCCCTGGTGTGGGCGCGTTCATAGATCACGCCGACCATGAAGAACATCCCGGCGGCCGAAAGGCCATGATTGAACATCTGCAAAACAGCGCCGCTGGTGGCCATGATCGCGTCTACGGTATCGGCCGGGTTGACAAAGGCGCGGCCGTAAGAGTGGGCAAAAACAGCCAGGCCCAACACCACAAAGCCCATGTGGTTCACCGACGAGTAGGCGACCAATCGCTTGAAGTCCCATTGGCCGAAGGCGGCGTACCCACCCAGAACAATGCTCAACATGCCGAAGGTGGCTAATACCCAGGCGGTCGTATTGGCCTGCTCCGGGAAGAAGGGGATGACCAGGCGCAAGAAACCATAAGCGCCCAATTTCAACAAGACACCCGCCAAAATCATCGAACCGGCTGTTGGGGCCTGGGTGTGCGCGTCTGGCAGCCAGGTGTGGAAGGGCCAGATGGGCACTTTGATGGCGAAGGCAATGACAAACGCCCAATATGCCACCGCTTTTACTAAATCCACCGGCACGTTGACGTTGGGCAAAATGCTGCCCGCCGGCAGGTTCACCCAGGCATTCATCAACTCTGGGATGTCGAACGTCCCCATCGAGAGGCCGATGATTTGCACCGAGAGCAGCAGGCCGAGGCTGCCGGCCATTGTGTAGACAAAGAACTTGAAGGAGGCATACTCCCGATCCTTGCCGCCCCAAATTTTGATGAGGAAATACATCGGGACCAGGCCAAACTCCCAGAAGACGAAGAAGAGGAGCAGGTCTAACGAGGCGAACAGGCCCAACATCGCTGTTTCCATCAGGAGGAACAGAGCCATGAAAATACGCGGATTCTCTTCGATATTAAATGACGCCAGGATAGAAAGCGGCGTGAGGATTGTCGTCAGCAAGAAGAGTGTCAGGGTGATACCATCAATACCCACGTGATAGCTGGCCCCAATAGTGGGAAACCAGTTGGCCTGGGCGACGAATTGGAGACCCGCGTCATATCGGTCGTAGCTGAACCACATCACCAGAACGAGGGCCAACGGGACCAGGCTGAGGATGAAAGACAGCCAGCGGATGGTCCGTTTGGCGTCGCCAGGCATCAGAAAGACCAGTCCGGCGGCCAGCAACGGGAAGAAGATGACCAGATTAAGGAGATTGTCTTGAATAAAGTCCATCAGCTCTCCAACCTAATTGAGAAATAGAATCTGCGAAAACCATTCGGTGACGGGGCCGTTGAAGTTGACAGCGAGGATAACGGCCGTTAACACCACCACAATCAGCACAGAGACCAGCACATACTCTTGTATCTTGCCTGTCTGCAACTGGCGGAACACTTTGGCCATCGCCAGGAATTGATCCTTCAACCAATCCACCGCATCGCCAAATACCAACTCCTCAGTCCGTTTCATCACCTGACCAAAGCGATAGAATGCTTCGGCCACCAAATGCAAGAATCCGTCAATGACGCCCTTGTCAATAACTTCATAAGCCACCCGCTCTGAGAAGACGACAGTCGGCCGGATAAAAACAGCCTGGTACAGCTCGTCCCAATACCATTTACGGTTCAGGAAAACGTGCAGCGGGCCGAGCGGAGCGACCAGCGGGTCTTGCTGCCCACTTGCCAACGGCTTGCGGGCATAAACCAGCCAGCCGACAAAGAGACCGCCCAAGGCCACCACCACCGAAACAACCAGCGGCACATAGCTCTTCGGCAGCGTCTGGATGGGATGAGCGACCAGACCGGCGGCGTACAGCGCCTTCATCGGCTCATAAATCGTCGCGCCGACGAAATGGTGGAAGAAATTGTTGTTGACCAGTGGCCCAAGCACCGGGAATTTCTCCGGGATGCCAAACCAACCGGCCCCAATCGCAAAGACAGAGAGCAGCACCAACGGCACAACCATGAAGCGGCTGCTCTCGTGAGCGTGTTCGGCCAACGGGGAGCGCGGCTTGCCCAGGAAGGTCATGCTAATTTGCCGCATGGTGTAGAAGGCGGTCAGGAAGGCGGCCAAAGAGAGCATGACAAAGACGACGAGCGGCAAAACGTTGCCATCACTCGACCAGCCATACCACGCCTCGGCCAAAATCTCATCTTTAGACCAGAACCCGGCGGTGATAATGGGGAACCCGGAGAGCGCCAGACCGCCGATCAAAAAGGTCATGAACGTGGCGGGCATTTTGTGGCGCAGGCCACCCATAAAACGCATATCTTGTGGGTCGGTGTGGTGGTCGTGGACGTGGTGCGCCCCATGCTCCATGCCGTGAATGACGGAACCGGAAGCCAGGAAGAGCAGCGCCTTGAAGAAACCATGCGTAATCAGATGGAAGGCGGCGGCCACGTAGCCGCCAACGCCGATGGCCGCTACCATGAAACCAAGCTGGGAGATGGTGGAATAGGCCAACACGCCCTTTACGTCATATTGGGCGACGGCGATGGTGGCGGCCATGAGGGCGGTGAACGCGCCAATCCCGGCGATAATCAGGCTGACGGCCGGATCGCCTTGCGGCCCCATGCCAACGGCGATGAGGGGGAAGATACGCACAATCAGGTAAACGCCGGCCGAAACCATAGCCGCCGCGTGGATGACAGCGCTAACCGGGGTCGGGCCTTCCATCGCGTCGGGCAACCAGACGTGCAGCGGCCATTGGGCCGATTTACCGACTGTACCGGTGAAGAGCAGGAGAGCCATCACGCCCAGCGCGCCCGCGCCGATGGTGCTGGCGGCCATTTCCAGGCTGTGGGCGGAGAACGCTTCGCTGAAGTTGAGCGTACCGAAGGCGCGGTAGAACCAAACGATGCCCAGGAGCATGACAACATCGGCAATGCGGGTGGTCATGAAGGCTTTGATACCGGCGGCGCGTGGCGGGATGCGCGGGATGTCGTCGGGGCCGAGGTGGTAGTTGCGGGCGTGCCAGAAGCTGATGAGCGAATAGGAGGTGAAGCCCATGATTTCCCAGCCGACGAAGAGCAGCAGCAGGTTATCGGCGACAACCAGGACAAGCATCCCACCGGCGAAGAGGCTCATGTAGGCGAAGAAGCGGGAGAGCAGGGGTTCTTCTTGCAGGTGGTTGGGCACACCCAGGATTTTGCCCAGCGGCGCGCCCCAGTTGTGGTAGCCGACGCTGTAGATGAAGATCATGGTAACGGCAAAGGTGACCATGATGAGCATAACGGCCGTTAACGGATCAACCGCCACCCCCATGCGCAGCCACGTCCCCTGGAAAAAATCGCCCACCGGCAGCCAATCAATGGCGCTGGCCACCACCACCGGATGCTCCTCCAGATGATGCACATCTTCAAACATCACCCGCAGGGCGACAATCCAGCCTAAAATCAGCGAGGAGAACACACCGGCCCAGGCCAACACCCAACTTAGCGTCCGGCTGCGATTGGTGAACAACACAATCAGAAAGAACGCCAGCAAAGGTCCGGCCGGGATCAGCCAGGTCATTAAAGTAAGGGTTTCGTCACTCATAAGGATGTCTCAAGCGCTTTGCGATGAATGCTTAATTTCTTAGCGTATCCAACTCTTCGGCGATGACCGAATCCCGTCGGCGATACACGGAGATGATCAGAGCCAGACCAACGGCCGCTTCTGCAGCGGCCACCGTCAGGACAAAAATAGCCCAGGCCAGCCCCGTCGAAGTGTCGGGGGCCGTGAAGCGCCAAAAGGCAATCAGGTTGATATTGACCGCGTTCAGCATCAACTCTACCGCCATCAGGATAGCGACAGCATTGCGCCGGGCCATCACGCCATACAAGCCAATGGAAAACAACAGGGCTGATACGATGAGATACCAGGATAACGGAATCATGCCTCATCCTCCGCTTTGGGCCAGGCGACGATGATGGCCCCGATGAGGGCGGCCAACAACAGAACCGAGGCAATTTCAAACGGTAATACAAAAGCGTCCGCGCTGACAAAGGATTCGCCCAGACGGACGATGGAGCCTTCCACGATACCGGGTGGAACCTCCGGCTTGCCAGCCAGATAGGTCGTGGCATCGGGGACCAGGGGCCAGAAGGGGCGGAAGAGGTAGAAGACACCGAAGATCATCCCAAAAGTGACAACGGCCGTTGCCAGAGCAAACCCCGCCTGCGAATTAAACGGCGCCTCCGTCGTCTGCATCAAGCGACGAGTCATCATGATGGCAAAAATCAACAAAATAGAAATCGCCCCGATGTACACCAATAGCTGAGCGGCAGCCAGAAAACCAGCGTCCAGCGTCACATACAAAGCAGCAACGCCCAAAAAACTGGCCATCAACGCCAGAGCCGCGTGGAACAAATTGCGCTTCGTCACCACCAGCACAGCCATGATCAACGTAAAAGCGCTAATCGCTAAAAAAACAAATTGCTCAACGGTCATCTGTTGAACTCCCTGAAAAATGATTGAACCAAACTAATGCGCCGCGGCTGGTTCGTGGCCGTGAGCCGCATCATGACCATGCGCGTCTTCACCCGTCGTTGAACCATCCACGCCACCTTCCGCGATCTGCCGCTCGCGCCGCGCCCGGCGACGCAGCACTTCCACAGCCAGGAAGGCCAAAACCACGTTCGCCAACAGATGCGCCCCGGCGCGGCCATACTCGCTTATTCCAACCGGCAAGAATTTGTCCAACAACACAGTCACCAAAACCAGGGCCAGCGACAAGGGGACCAGGAATTTCCAGTTAAAGTTCAGGATTTGGTCCACACGCACGCGCGGCAGCGTACCGCGAATCCAGATGAAAATAAAGTAGATCAGGAACATCTTGATAAAGAAGATGACCAGACCGAGCAAATTGCCAATAGCCCAACCATCCCCGATCACCAACGTCTCCAAACCAAAGAAGCGATAACCGCCCAGGAAGATGGTGGCAAAAAAGCCAGACATAAACAGCGTGCTAACAAATTCGGCCAGGAAGAACATGCCGAATTTCATGCCGCCGTACTCCACATGGAAACCGGCCACAATCTCCGATTCCGCTTCCAACAAGTCAAACGGCGTGCGTCCCGTCTCTGCCAGGGCAGAGATGAAGAAAATGAGGGCCGCCAGCGGCACAACCAGCAAATAAGGCACGGTTTGGGCGTGGACAATATCCACTGTAGACATGGACTGGGCCAGAATGATGGGAACCAACAAGGCCAGGATCATCGGCACTTCGTAGCTGACCAATTGGGCCACAGCGCGGAACGCGCCTAACAAAGCATATTTATTGTTCGATCCCCACCCAGCCAACAACAGAGAGACCACCGAGACCGAGCTGATAGCCAGAACGAAGAAAACGCCAATATCTGAATCCACACCGATCACGCCGGGGGCAAATGGCATCACTGCCCACATGATCAGCGCTGACATCACGATAAGAAATGGAGCGAGCAAATAGGCCAAGCGGTCTGCGCCGGTCGGGGTGATGTCTTCCTTAATCAACAATTTGATGACATCGGCCACCGTTTGCAACAGACCGTAACGGCCGCCAACCCGATTTGGGCCGATCCGGTGCTGCATCCGGGCGATCACCTTGCGCTCTAACCAGATGAGGAAGATGACGATAAGCAGACAGAAGGTGGAGATGATGACGACGCCCAGCACGTCCATCACCAGGTTCACCCAGGGTTCGTCACCCCAAAGCTGCCTGAGATAATCGCTAATCGTCAGACTCACCAGGCTTTTTAGAAACTCAACAAAGTCGAAGCTCATGCTTTAATACTCCAGGTCTGATTTGTTCTACGCCCACCCCGACCAAAATACTCCATCCATCAGGTTGATGGTGGGTCGGGGAGTATCAGATTTTCAGGTCATTACACAATCGCCTAGGGGGTCGCCACATAAAAAAGATAGAGTCCTACTGGAAAACTCTATCTTTCGTCAGGCTTTTGTTTTAGATCCATTCCAATGCGCCTCGACCCCAGGCATAGGCCAGGCCATCGGCTAATAGGAAGATGAAGACGCCAGCAGCAACTACGCCAAACAGGGTAAGCTGGCCATATGCGGCGGCGATGGGAAACAGAAATACTGCCTCAATATCGAAGATAACGAAGATCAAGGCGTAGATATAATATTGTACTTTGAATTGAACGCAGGAACTG
>CAYONK010000109.1:0-9838 GCA_964405285.1 uncultured Ardenticatenaceae bacterium | reverse complement strand
CTCATTCCCACCGATACGAGTGTGCGCGCTAACCTGGTCATCCTCGCCCTCTTCCTGGGGCTGTCCGCCGGGGTGTTTGAGGAGACGGCCCGCTATCTGGTGATGCGCTTCTGGGCCAAAGACACGCGCACCTGGGGGCGCGGCCTGATGCTGGGAGCCGGTCATGGCGGCATCGAGGCCATCTTGCTCGGCGGCTCGCTCATCCTGAACGCCATCGTCCTGGGAACAATCCACGGTGGCGGTTCGTCAGGCGCGGTCCCGGTCGAGCAGCTTCCCCTGGTGGAGGCACAAATCGAGACGATGTTGGCCGCGCCCTTCTCGCTAGTGATGTTGGGGCCGTTGGAGCGCGTCTTCGCCCTCTGCGCCCATTTAGCGATGTCGCTGCTGGTGATGCAGGTGTTTGTCCGGGGGCAGATTCGTTGGTTGGGGATTTCCATCCTCTGGCACACCCTGCTGAACGCGGTCGCCGTTTTCGCCGTTCTCACCTGGAATCCTTATATCACCGAGGCGTTGATTGGCGTGGTCGCCTTATTGAGCCTGGGCATTATTTTCTGGCTACGGACGCCGGAGCCGGTGGAGCCGGAGTTGGAACCTTTGCCGGAGTTGGAGCCGGTGGGAAGGATAACGGCCGTTGCCCCCGACGCCCTGGAAAAAAGCAAGTACTCCTGACGGACGAAGATCAAACACCTTGCAGAAGTGAGATTGGCGATTAGAGATTGGCGATTGCCTCAATCTCTAATCGCCAATCTCCAATCTCCTGTAGGTTATTTTGTCCACGTTCCTGACTATGATAAGAACCCATGATAAGAACAGAAAACCTCACCAAAAAATTTAACGACCATCTGGCGGTGGACCGCCTGACGCTGGAAATCGGCCAGGGGGAAGTGTTCGGCTTCCTGGGGCCAAATGGCGCGGGCAAGACAACCACCGTGCGCATGCTCACCAGCCTGATCGGGCCGACAGCCGGCCGCGCCCAGGTGATGGGCTACGAAGTCGGCCGCGACGACCAGGAAATCCGGCGGCACGTCGGCATCCTCACCGAGACGCCGGGGCTGTACGACCGCCTCTCCGCCTGGCGCAACCTGATCATCTACGCCACGCTCTACGAAGTGAAAGACCCGCCGGGGCAGGTGGAGAAATACCTGCGGATGCTCGGCCTCTGGGAGCGGCGCAACGACGACGCCGGGACGTTTAGTAAGGGGATGCGGCAAAAGCTGGCCATCGCCCGCGCCCTGCTCCACGAGCCGCCCATCCTCTTCCTCGACGAGCCGACTTCTGGCCTGGACCCGGAGGCGGCCAAGCTGGTGCGCGACTTTATCGAGGAGTTGAGCGGGCAGGGGCGCACCATCTTCATCTGCACCCACAATCTGGACGAGGCGGACCGGCTCTGCAACCGAATCGCCGTCTTCAAGACACGCCTGCGGGTGGTGGATTCGACGGCCGGTTTGCGGCAGCAGATGTTTGGGCGGCAGGTGGTGTTTCATTTGGCGGAAACGGCCGTTCCGCACCTCCCCACCCTACAAGCTCTACCCTACCTCAACCGCGTCGAAGCGGTAGACAACAAACTCGTCATCGCCCTCGAAGACCCGGAAACCCACAACCCCGAACTCATCCGCCTGCTGGTAGACGCAGGAGCCAACATCCGCTTCGTCGGCGAACTACGTCATTCGTTAGAGGACATCTATTTGCAGTTGGTGAATCAGGAGTAGGGGAATGGTTGCCAGTTGCCGGTTGCCGGTTGCCTGTACCGGCCACTCGCCACCGGCCACCGGCCACAAAAATTACCATGATCAAAATACGCACAATTATCAGTAAAGAGTGGGCCGAGGTGTTTAAGAACCGCCTGGTCCTGTTTACCGTCGCTTTTCTGCCCCTGATTCTGACGGCGCTGCCCATCATCACCCTCATCGCCACCCGCAACTTCACCGGCGACCTGAACGATATGAGCAACGGCGACGTCAGTTCGATGGCCGTGTTTGGCGAGATGTGCGCCGGGTTGTCGGAATTGGAATGTACCGAGGTGTACATGCTCAACCTGTACACGCTCATGTTCATGATCCTGCCGGTGATGATTCCGGTGACCATTGCCGCCTACAGCATCGTCGGCGAAAAAACCTCGCGCAGTCTGGAACCGCTGTTGGCCACCCCCATCACCACCAAGGAATTGCTGGTCGGCAAGATGGCCGCCGCCTGCATTCCGGCGATCCTTGTCACCTGGCTTTCCTTTCTGGTGTACGCGGGGGTCTCCTGGTATGTCGCCTCACCGACTGTCTTTGCCGCCTCGTTCCGGCCGATGTGGTGGCTGGCTATCTTCATCGTCGGGCCATTGCTCACCCTGTTCGCCGTCAGCGTGGCGGTGATGATCTCCTCGCGGGTGACGGACCCCCGCGTGGCGGAGCAGCTATCCACCTTCGTCATCTTACCGATTATTTTGCTGGTGGTCGGGCAGTCGGTCGGGCTGATCTTGGTGAATGAGCAGATCATTCTGGCGCTGGCGGTGATTGTGGCGATAGCGGACGTGGGGTTGGTTTATCTGGCGGTCAATCTGTTCCAGCGAGAAGCGATCTTGACGCGCTGGAAGTAAACCTACTGACGATTGACGATTGACGATTGACGATTGACGATTGACGATTGACGATTGTGGCTCGCTACCAAATCGTTAATCGTCAATCCAAAATCGTCAAATGTTATTCGTCTAATAAAATGACTGGCTCTTCGTAGTAGCGCAGGCGACTGCGGGCCAGTTTTTCTTCGAGGAATTGGTTGAACCAGGCGCGTTTGGCCGGTAATGGCTCTTCTTGCTTCAGGCGGGCCAGGTCGGCGTTGAGGCGCAAGATACGGCCGGGAATGACGAAGCGGGTCAGCCCGGCGGGGACCAATCCGCCCTGGCTGGCAACCTCGAAGACGTATTCCGGCTTGAATTGGGGGAAGATGGCAACGGCCGTCATCTGCGGGAATTGCACCAGTAGACGGGGCAAATCGGTCAGCAGGGTCCGCTCCACGTTGCCCCAGCGGGTGTAGCTGGCGACCAATTCATTCATCACCGCCAACCGGTCGTGGTCGGCGCTGGCGCGGGCGGCCGTCGCCGCGCCGTCGCGGTCCAGGAAGTAGCAGAGGTCGGCCGGGTCGCTGAAGAAACGGCTCATTTCGCTGGCGGGCAGCGGTTCCAGCCGCAGGCCGGGGATGGCGGAGAGATGTTCATGCAGTTCGGCAAACGGCCGTTTTGCCACCTTCTGCCCGCTAGAGATCACATGATACCAGGTGTGCAGCTCAAAACGATTATCCTCTGGTGGCACAACCTGGACGATGATGTAGTGGTAGCCCAATCGCTTAAACGCGGTGGATCGGGTCGCGCCGTCGAGGACGACGTAACGGCCGTTCCAAAACGTCGTCAGCGGCGGGTTCACCAACAGCCCATCCTCCTCCAACCGGGTCATCAGCCGGGCCACCCGTTTATCGTCTACTTCCTCGTGGGGGATGACCAATTCCGAGGGGACCAGTTCCAGCGAGAGGGTTTCACCGGCCTGCTTTTTGTCGAGAACGGCCGTGATCTGTCGCGCCACCGTCAGCGCCGCCTCCCGCTGCCGGTGGCCGATGATGGTGGTGACGTGCGGCACGACCATCACGCGGGGATGGGCGCGGAGGGCGCGCGCCGTCTCGCTGGCCTCGCCCACGATGGGCGGGATTTCCGGCACGGCGGCGTCGGAAAGACGGCCGTTTTGCAAAGCCTCCAACAGCGCCACCTCATCCACCAGGTCCGTATGACCGGGATTGATCACGCTGGCCGTCGGCTTCATCAGCGCCAACTCCTCCGCCCCGATGATCGCGTCCGTCTCCGCCTTAAAGGGCACATGCAGGCTGAGAAAATCCGCCTTTTCCAGCACCGCCACCAGGTCAGTCAATTCCACCCCGGCGGAGAGGGCCAGTTCCGGCGTCAGGCGGGGCTGGTTGACCAGCACGCGCATGTCGAAGGCGCGAGCGCGCCGCGCCACCTCCCAGCCCACCTGCCCGAAACCGATGAGACCGAGCGTTTTTCCGGCTAAACGGCCGTCGGCGAAGCGAGAAGCCAGAGTCAACATCCAGGAAAAGACATGCTCAGCGATGGCGACGGAGCCGCTGCTCGGCACATTGACCACCTCAATCCCCATCGCCCGCGCCGCGCTCACGTCAATGTTGTCCAGCCGCGCCCCGGAGCAGCCGATCACCCGCAGGTTGTACCCCTGCTCGATCATCTGGTCCGTCAGCCGCGTCTCCTGCCCCACCACCAACGCCTGATACCCGGCAATGGTCTGGATCAATTCCTGCTCCGGCAGGCCGGGTTTGAAGTCCACGTCGGCCGTTTTGCCCAACAGGTCCACCCCGGCCGTATCCAGAGTGTCGGTGATGAGGACACGCGGCCGTTTTTGCCCTCGTGGGGGCGGGCGGCGGCCTGGCGGCGGCTGGGGCGGGACTTCGACGGCCGGTTCCGACCGGCTTAACAGGGCGGCAATGGTCGGGATGTCGGCGTTGCCGCCGCTTAAAATCACCCCGACGCGCTGCCCCGCCAACCGCCGGTACTGCCCGGTGAAGAGCGGGGCCAGGGCGACAGCCGCGCTCGGCTCTACCAGAAGCTTCAGGCGGGTCCAGAGGAATTCCAGGGTGGCGAGGATGTCGGCTTCGGAAACGGCCGTCATGTCGTGGACATATTGGCGCATGATGGCCAGATTGCGCCCGCCGATGGCGCGGGTGCGCAGCCCATCGGCGAGGGTCGGCGGCGCGTCCGGCAGGGTGACGATGCGATCCTCGCGCCAGGAGCGGTTGGCGTCGTCGCCCGCCTCCGGCTCCACGCCGATGACCTTGCAGCCAGGGCTGCGCCCGGCGGCGGCCAGGGCGCTGCCGCTGATCAGCCCGCCGCCGCCCACCGGCGCAAAGAGGGCGTCGAGCGCCCCGACTTCCTCGAACAGCTCCCAGGCGGCCGTGCCTTGCCCGGCGATGATCTGGTCGTTGTCGTAGGGGTGGATGAGGGTGTAGCCCTGTTGGGCGATTAATTCAGCGGTGACGGCTTCGCGGGAAACGGCCGTGCAGGGCACAATTTCCGCGCCATAGGCGGCGGTGGCGACCCGTTTAATCGCCGGGGCGTTCTCCGGCATTACCACGACGGCCTTCACGCCGAGCAACTGGGCAGCCAGGGCCAGCCCCTGGGCGTGGTTGCCGCTGGAATGGGTGATGACGCCGGCCGCCTTCTCCGCCTCGCTCAGTTGGCTGATAGCATTGTAGGCGCCGCGAAATTTGAACGCGCCGACGCGCTGGAAGTTTTCGCACTTTAAGAAAATCTGGCAGCCCGTCAGCTCGTTCAGCTTGCGCGAGGTCATGACGGGGGTTTTGTTGGCGATACCAGCCAGTCGGCCGGCGGCGAGGGAAATATCAGTGGGTTGGGTCATGGGATATGGGTCATGTGGACGGCGATTGGGTAAATCAGCCGACTGACCCAATCGCCACAAGCTACAACTCTTTTTTCATCTCCAGGCGACGGAAAGCCTCGAAGTAACCAGCGGCGCGATACCCTTGCCAGATGGCGTCGTCGAGCAGATTTTCGGCGACTGTGTCTTGCCGCTTGTGGCGCTGATGGAGGACATGCAACACGGCGGCGGCGACCTCGGTGGGATCACCGGCCGTCACTTCGACCATCACGCGGGTAATTTGCAACAGCCCGGCGTGGTACGTCACCCAACCACGTCCGCCATTTTCCAGTTCCACCACCAACGCGGATAAATTACGCACGTGGTAGAAGCTCTCGATCTCGTTCAACCAGTTGGGGCGCTCTTTGCGGTGCGAGAGCAAAATGATGGCGTCCTCGTGGTCCAGGGGAGTGACGCTTTTGACGCGGACGTCCGGGGGTATTTCAGCGTCCGGGTTAGGGGCGCGGCGGGCGACGATCAGTTCGCGCGTCTCGATGAAACCGCATTTGCAGAACAGCGTGTGGGCCGGAACGTTGCCCTTGATCACCTCCAGCCAGATGGTCCCCGCTTGCAGCAGGTAGGATTGGCGGATCAGTTCGTCCATCATCGCCTGCCCTGTGCCTCGCCGCCGCCCTTCTGGCAAGACACCCAGGCGAGAGACCCAGGTGCGCTGGTGGCGCACGCCCAACATCCCCAGGCCAAACAGGACATCGTCTTGCAGAGCGACGTTGGAATGGGGCAAGGAGATGTCGTAGACGCGGGAATATTCCTGGAAACGGGGGGCGTTCATGGGCATGGGAACGAGGTAATCAACGCGCGTCTGATTATAGGCATCTACCAGGCGGTCGTAATCGTAACGGTCGGCCGGAACGAGGATCATATGCGCCTCGCGGCAGAGTTGGGTATGTCGCGGCGATCAAGCATCTGCCAAGAAATGCGCAACCTGGGCTGGGAATTGTTTGACATCAATCGGCTTGATGATACAGCCATCGCAGCCATAGCGCAGGGCCATTTTCTCGGCCATTTCGGCTGGCCAGGCAGTGACGGCAACAATGGGGACGCGCTGTAACTCTGGGATTTGTTTCAGCAGCGTGACAACTGTCTGGCCGTCAATATCGGGCAGGCCCATGTCCATCAGGATGAGGTCGGGTTTCTCATCGAGGGCCATGGAGACGCCAGTTTCGCCATCGGCGGCGTGGAGCAAGCGATAGCCATGAGGCTCCAGAACGCGCTCGATGAGCAGCTTATTGGCCTGGTTATCTTCGATTTGGAGGATGGTTTTCATTATCAGGCTGGGGGTGGTGGGGCGGGGAGGTCGGCAACGGCCGTTTCCCGCCATTTTTCCCCTTCTTCAATCAGCATGACCGGGATGCCATCCCGGATGGGGTATTTCAGACCAGAATCGGCGCTAACCAGCCAGCAGTCGTGGACCAGTTCCAGGCGACCGGGGTCGTCGCCATACTCTTTGGATTGCACGGCCTTCGGGCAACGCAAAATTTCTAACAATTCTGGGCTTATCGGCAGGGGGTTGCTACTCATTGTTCATTCCTTCTGGATCATGTCAGGCGGGTTAGTAGATCGGCCTGAGTGTTTTATCTGGTAAGTAGCCCTGGGATGGCGGGCCTGATTCTCTGCGCGATCATACGCAAGTTAGGGATAAGTGGCAAATGGAAAATAAATTTGGAGGGGGATGGTGTTGAGGGCTTCTAGCCAGCCCTTCGACGATAAGGAGCGCGGATGAAATAACCTACAGAAGATTGGCGATTAGAGATTAGAGATTAGAGATTGGAGATTGGAGATTAGAGGTTGGCTGGTTGACTGACAAATCTCAGATTTTCACCGTGGAGAGCGCGGAGGACGCGGAGGTTTTCTCTGGCACAGCCTCCGCGCTCTTCGCGGTTAGATAAGTTTTGTCAGTCAATCAGAGAGATTGGAGATTGAAGCAGTCTCCAATCTCCAATCTCAGTTCCGTAAGTTATTCGATTTTCGTTCCTCAAGGCAGTTCAGATTGATTTGCTCTGCGCGTACTTCTCGGCAGCGGCTTGCATAATCGTCTGAACGCTATGCCCCATCGTCAACCGGGTTGTCATCAGATTATAGCAATTTTCCACAATGCGTTGCCGCGCCGCCTCATTCTCCAGGTAGTAGAGGATCGTATCGCGTAGTTTTGCTAGTGGCGCCGCCACGTAGTGGACCCCTGGTTCATAATAGGGGCAGTGCGGAAGCATGGTCTCTGAAACAATCAAGGATCGGTTAGGGCCGGCCATGGCAAAGCGGGAGAAATTATCATCAAACCAGGTGCGGGTTACGTTGAGGGTAATTTTGGCCCGATTGAGATACTCAGTGCGGGTCTCATCGTAGATAAAGGGGTTTTCTTGATTGTCCGCCATGTAGAGGTTGACGCCATAAGCGCGAAGTTGGTCTCGGAGCGCATCGAGGATCATGGAGCGACGGCGTGAGGCGCGGTTACCCATCCATAGCACGTCTATGTCTCGCGTGAGTTGTAAGTCTTCGTACCATCTGTCTGTTGCGCCCCAGGGGGAAAAGATGGTAGGCAGCCCGTGGTCGCTACGCAATTTTGCATAAATCTGTGAGGAGTCGGCAATCAGATGAACCCAACCCCGGCGGTAAGCATGGTATAGATCGCCGACGTAGCGAAACCGTTTCATGCCAAAGCCAAGATGGGAAAACGGCCGTTTTCCCGTCAATTCCCGTAAACCATCGCGGTACAGCGCTTCCTCCGCGCTAGAGCGCTGCATCCCAATTGCCCGCACCAGGCTCCAGGGCAGGCGAAGGTCTGGAACACCCTCCGTATTCCAATGAATTGAAACCGGCCTGCGATTCGGCGGGAAACCCTCCAACTGAGCCAGAAACGACAACAGCTGCCCATATGGCCCATACGTCAATAAAAAAGTTGCTTCGTGGGGAATTCGCTGCCCTTGCTGAACAACGACTGGCACATAGCCTAAACTAACCAACTCATCGCGGAGAACTTCTGCAATGCCGGCTGCCTCATCCCATTCCAATAAGGCAACAATGCAATTCACTCTCTCACTTTCCATCCCGATTTTTCACTCTCAGCTATGTATAGTAGGCCTTGTCGGGATTGACATTATGTCAAAATATCAATCCGCAGATTTCACAGATTCCCGCAGATTGAGCAGAAAAATCTGTAGGATCCGCGTGAATCTGCGGATAAATGCTTATTACCGACACTGCCTACTGCGATGAAGGTAACCCGCGCGGCGCCTTCTTTGCGAACACGCATTCCAACAGACAACAAAATCCCTGGCTACAACTGGCAACCGGTTACGGATTATCCATCACGAGCATCATGTTATGTTATGTAAAAAAGATGATACCTGGACGAGAGCGGATGAACAGGTCACTCGCGCCTCATATTGATGAAAATGATTACATTTGCCAGCGGCTGGCGCACAAAGCCAAGAATAGGCAATTGCCCTTAAGCTCAATCTTAATAGTCCTAAACCAAAATTCAGCATAGTTGTAGACTGTTGCTAATTCTCATTCTCTCGAGATCATCGCGGCAAATTTTTGTGCCGTCCAAGTCATTTGTATCGCTTCAATTAAACAAACGCTCTGACCCCAAACCGACTCGTTTTGTTTAGCACCGTCCAAAAACCTTCCGGTTCGCAGCATGCATTTATTAATTTACAGGTATCGTTTGGAAGCTGGCGCGATAAACAGAAAGTGGTTTATGGACAATCACGAAGGAAAGTCAAAGTCATGAAAATACTAATGCTTGCGCCACAACCATTTTTAGAACCCAGAGGAACTCCGTTAAGCGTTTATCAACGCATCAGAGCTTTATCAGCCTTGGGTCATCACGTTGATCTGGTGACATATCACGTCGGTAGAGATGTTCACGTCAACAACTTGCAAATTCATCGGATTCCGCGTGTGCCATTTGTGACCCAAGTCAAAGTAGGGCCATCATGGATAAAGCCATTCCTTGATTTGCTCATGTTCTTCGTCGCTCTCAGGCTGATGTTGAGCCGACGTTATGACGTTATTCATTCTCATGAAGAGGCGGCTTTCCTGGCGTTGCCACTGTCTGCCTTGTTCAACGTTCGCCACATCTACGATATGCACTCCAGCCTCCCCCGGCAGTTTGCGAATTTTAATTTTGGGAATTGGCCTCCGCTGGTGGGCTGTTTTGAGCTGTTGGAATGATGGGTGATCAACACGTGCGATGCGGTGATCACAATTGGAGATGATCTGGAAGAATTGGTGCGCGAGATCAATCCTCAGGTTACGTTGGTGACCATTGAAAACATGCCTGTCCACACCTATCATCACGCGGATATGGCAAAAACAGATTGGCTCAAGCAGCAATTAGCCTTACAAGATTCACTCCCTATCGTTTATACCGGCACGTT
>CAYONK010000108.1:5265-9847 GCA_964405285.1 uncultured Ardenticatenaceae bacterium | reverse complement strand
GTTACGCGCCAGCCACGACCCGGACGCGGTACACGAACGGTTACGCACCGTCGCCACCTTTTTGGACCGGCCGCCCATCCCGCCGCTTATCAACGACGAAACCGAAGCGTTTGAGATGGGTCAACCCGGCTACCTGGCCGACGTCGAGGCCAGCATCCCCCTGGTAGAGGCCGCCCTCTACCAGCTTACCCAACGCCAGGTAGAACTGATCATAGAGGACCAACCCGCGCCAGAATTCGACATCAGCTTTCTGGAAACGAGCCTGCGCAAACATCTGGAAGCCTTCAGCGGCGTGGGCAGCATCTTTATAATGGACCTGGAAACGGGCGAAGAGATCAGCATCAACGGCGACATGGCTATCTCTGGTCTGAGCATCCTCAAGATCGCCATCTTTTTGGAGACGTACCGCAAACTGGATGGGCCGCCGGATGAGTATATTGCGCAGTTGTTGTATGAAACGGCCGTTCAATCCAGCAACTACGGCGCCAACCTGCTGCTCGAATTCATCGCCGGAGAGCGCAACACCTACCAGGGCGCGGCCGTTTTCACCGAAGCCATGCGCCGTCTCGGTCTGGTCAACACCTTCATGGCCATCCCCTACGACGCGGCAACCGTTCCCACCCGGCCCAGCACCTTCAACACCCCGGCCAACTCCCGCACCGATTCGCCCTTCGTGCCCGACCCCGCCCGCCAGACAACAGCCGAAGAGATGGGCACACTCCTGGCGATGATCTACTACTGCTCCCAGGGCGGCGGCGCTCTGCTGGCCATCTATCCAGACCAGCTCACCCCGCAAGAGTGCCAGGAAATCATAGACCTGATGATCCTAAACGTGGAAGGCAACCTGATTCGTTTTGGCGTGCCCAACGAAGTGCCCGTCTCCCACAAACATGGGTGGGACGGCTTCACCCACGGCGACGCCGGCATCGTCCTCTCCCCCAACCGCGCCTACGTCATCGTCGAATACCTGCACCAACCGAACCAATGGCTGGTCTCCGACATCAGCTTTCCCATCCTGCGCGAAATTTCCCGCACCGTGTACAATTATTTCAACTTCAACGAACCCTATCTCGGCGACGCCCTCTTTGAGGCAGACCGTTTCGATCCGGACGATCCTTTCTTCAACCAAAACAATGACGCGGACGAAGAGACAGACGGCGAGCCAGAAACAGACGGTGAGGAAGGGGAAACACCACCGCCGGAAATCCCCTCGGACGGGGTTGAGGCTTCTAACAACCAATGACACGTCAGTTTTTTAAGAATTGGCGACCTGTTGACCTGCGGAGAAAGTAATTATGAACTATCGTAGACTGGGCCGCACCGGCCTGAAAGTATCTACTGTCTGCCTGGGGACCATGCAATTTGGCTGGTCTACCGATGAGGCGACCGCCTATAAAATTTTGGACAGGGCGATGGAGTTGGGTTGTAATTTCCTCGATACGGCTGACATTTACTCTCGCTGGGCGGAGGGAAACCCTGGCGGTGTCAGCGAAGAGATCATCGGTCGCTGGCTGCGGCAAAGCAGCGTGCGGCGCGACAGTGTGGTATTGGCGACGAAGGTGCGCGGCCGAATGGGCGATGGCCCTAATGATGAAGGTTTGTCGCGCCAGCACATTTTTCAGGCCGTCGAGGCCAGTTTGCGCCGTCTGCAAACAGAGTATATTGACCTCTATCAGGTCCATTGGCCGGATGAGGAAACTCCCCTGGAAGAGACGCTTCAGGCGCTCGACGACCTGGTGCGGGCGGGTAAAGTGCTTTACCTGGGCTGCTCCAATTACCCGGCCTGGCTGCTGGCGAAATCGCTTTGGATCAGCGATGTGCATGGTTGGAGCCGCTTCGACAGCTTGCAACCTCACTACAGCCTGGTCCATCGCGCCGAATTTGAGCGCGAACTACAACCGCTTTGCCTGGATCAGGGCATTGGGGTGATCCCTTACAGCCCGTTGGCCGCCGGTTTTCTTACTGGCAAATACCGGCGGGATACGCCGCTGCCCGATTCGGTGCGGGCTGGTGGGGTACAATCGCGGTATATGAACGAGCGGGGCTTCACGGCCGTTGAGCGTTTAGAGGCGATAGGTCAGGCGCACGGGGCGACGGTGGCGCAGACGGCCATCGCCTGGGTGCTGGCTAATCCGGCCGTTACGTCGGCGATTATTGGAGCCAATTCTATCGCTCAATTGGAAGATACGTTTGCTGGCGCAGAGATTGCGCTAAGTGCAGAGGAGAAAGGGGCACTAGACGAGACCACTGACTGGAAGTAACTGAAGTCTGAGAGACGGGAAACGGCCGTTTTTTCCCATTGTCAAGCAGCCCCCCTTGCCGGAAACTGTTAGGGAGAGGATTCAGCAATGTCGCAACAGCAGAGAAAAGATGAAACGGCCGTTTTAAACACCCAACCCATCGGACAACAACCGGACGTTGTCAGCTATCGCCTTGTGCCACAAACGCCGATCAATGCCGGGAAACACAGCGCCGACATTGCCTGGCGCTTTCGCCTCAGTCTCGTGGCCGACCCAAGCCAACAAATCGGCCTGGAAATCACCGACGAAGTAGTCCTGGGGCGCGACACCCAAGAAGAAAACGCTGTAGACCTCGGCGACTTCGACGCAGTGAATCTTGGCGTCTCCCGCAAACACGTTGCCCTGCGCCCAACGGCGACCAACCTCTTCATCCGAGACCTGGACAGCACCAACGGCCTATTCCGCAACGGGCGCGCCGTTGGCCGCCAACCTGAACCACTCTTCAACGAAGACGTACTGACGTTAGGACGGCTGCAATTTGTCGTCCACATTGATCAGCGTCCGCAACTGCACACCTCCCAACTCGAGAAAAAACCAGACCTGGCCAATGTCCTGGCCGGGATCGCCCAGGCGATCACCTCCCAACTAGACCTGGACGAAGTTCTCAAGCAAGTCACCGAAGCGGCCGTCTCTCTGACAAACGCCAATGAAACGGCTATCTGGCTGATCGATCCGCAGAGCGACCGGATTTCTCTGGGCGCGTTTCATGGCATCAACACAGACCGCCTCAGCCTGATGCGCAGCCCGGACCCTGAAACCTCGTTGGTCGGCAAAGCCGTTCAGTCAGGCGAACCGCTCTACGCCACGCGAGAGACCGAAGAGCCAGAAGAGAGCTTGAACCTGGTCCATGAGGCAACGGCCGTTCTTCTCGTCCCCATCAAATTAGGCGGAACCATCTTGGGCGTGCTAGGCGTCGCCCATAACGAAGACCGGCCCGCCTTCGGCCAGAAAGAAGAGCGCGTCCTCCAAACCATCGCCGACTTCGCCGCCATCGCCATCCAAAACGTGCGCCTCTATCGCAGCGTAGAGGATTACAGCCGCACCCTGGAGCAGAAGGTGGAGCAGCGCACGGCCGAGTTGGCCGAAGCCACCCGCCGGGCGGAAGAAGCGCGAGTGACGGCCGAAACGGCCAATCAGGCCAAGAGCAACTTCCTGGCGATGATGAGTCACGAAATCCGCACACCGATGAATGGCGTCATCGGCATGACGGCGCTGCTGCAAGACACCCCCCTCACGCCGGAGCAGCGCGATTTCACCAACACCATCCAGCACAGCGGCGAGGCGCTCCTGGCCATCATCAACGACATCCTGGACTTTTCTAAAATTGAAGCGGGCAAGATGGCGTTAGAGCAACGGCCGTTTGACCTGCGCGAAGCCATAGACAACACCCTGGACATCGTCTCCGCCCCCGCTGCCCAGAAAAACCTGGACCTGACCTGCCACGTAGACAGCACCGTTCCTCACGCCATCGTCGGCGATAAAGCCCGCCTGCGCCAGATTCTGCTCAATTTGCTAAACAACGCCATCAAATTCACCAAACAGGGCGAAGTGACGGTGCGCGTGACCACCCCTTCACACAAAGGGGACCAATTCATCATCCAGTTTGCCGTGCAAGATACCGGCATAGGCATCCATCCCGACCACATAGACCGCCTGTTTGAGGCATTCAGCCAGGTGGACGCCTCCACAACCCGACGTTATGGCGGAACCGGCCTGGGGCTGGTTATCAGCCAACGCCTGTGCCACCTGATGGGCGGCGAGATGTCGGTGCAGAGCGCCACCAACAAGGGGTCAACCTTCACCTTCACCATTGCCGCGCCGATGGCCCCCGCGCCGATTCCCCCATTCCTAAAGTTGGAACAGCCACAACTGCGCGGGAAGCGCATCTTGCAGGTAGACGCCGATACAACCGGCGGGCAAATGTTGGCCATCCAGCTTAAGAAATGGGGCATACAGCTTTCGCGCACCAGCAAGCTGGCCGAGGCGGTGGCGGTGCTGCAAAACCGGCGCGATTTTGACGTGGTGCTGCTGGACCTGAACATCCCTGGCAGCAACGGCATCAGCGTGGCGAAAATCTTGCGGCAGCAGTTTTCAGCGCAAACGCCGCCGCTAATTTTGCTCCACCAACCGGGCAGCCCGCTCCTCATTGAAGCGGAAAACCTGTTTGCCGCCACCATCAGCAAGCCGATTAAGCACCGGCAGTTATACGCGCTGCTCACCAGTTTGTTCAGCGGGCGGCTGCCGGTCGCCCGACCGGCCACCGATAAAAGCCCGGCCCAACG
>CAYONK010000108.1:0-5255 GCA_964405285.1 uncultured Ardenticatenaceae bacterium | reverse complement strand
GTTATCGAACATGAAACGCCCTTCGAGCCACACCTGGGAAAACAACGGCCGTTGCGCATTCTCGTCGCCGAAGACAATCGCACCAACCAAAAATTAATCCTCACCATTTTGCAGCGGTTCGGCTACGCGGCCGATCTGGTAGAGACGGGGCTGCGCGCCCTGGACTATCTGCAAGAAAAAGCCTACGACCTCATCCTCATGGACATTCAGATGCCGGAGATGGACGGTCTGGAGACCACCCGGCTCATCCGCGAGCGGCTTCCGGCAGCCCGCCAGCCGCGGATCATCGCAATGACGGCCAACACCACCGCCGAAGAACAGGCAAAATGTGCCGCTGCGGGGATGGATGATTATTTAAGCAAACCGTTGCAGATGGATGCGCTGCTGGCGACCTTGAAAACAACCGCTACTCTGGCAGATGCAGCCCGCGAGCCAAAGCCGGAAGAAAGGGCGCAAGCGGCGGAGCAGACAGGGACGGCAACGGCCGTTCTCGATCCCAAAGCGCTGGTCAACCTCAGCAGATCCGTCGGTCAGGACCATCATTTCCTCAACGAGCTTATCACCATCTTCCTCCACGATGCGCCACGCCAACTGGCCGCCATGCGCGCCGCTGTCGCCACCGGGACGGCCACCGACATTCACCGCATCGCCCACACGCTTAAAGGCAACAGCGCCGAATTCGGCGCCACCAGCTTCAGTAATCTTTGCCGAGAGATCGAAATCAGGGCAAAATCAGGCGAACTGGCGGACATCCAAACGCTTATCGCCCAGGTTCAGGCAGCCTTCGGACCCCTGGTAGCCGCCTTGCAAATTTTAGCCAGAGAGGGCTTCCCAACAAAAGGCAACGCAGACGAAGATGAAGAGAGATGAGAAAAACTATGGCCATATCCTGGTTGTGGACGACAATCGTTTAAACCGGGTTAAATTAGTCCACATCCTGCGTGAACAAGGGCATCAGATAACCGAAGCGGAAAACGGCCGTCAGGCTTTGGCCGCCTTAGAAACAGACACCTTCAACCTGATGCTGCTCGACATCGTGATGCCGGAGATGGATGGGTTTCAGGTGTTGGAGCAAATCCAGGCGGAAAACAAAGTATTGGACCTGCCGGTGATCGTCATCTCGGCTCAAGATGAGATAGATAACGCTGTGCGCTGCATTGAGATGGGCGCAGAAGACTACCTCATCAAACCGTTCGACACCATTCTGCTCATGGCTCGCATCAATGCCGCTCTGGAAAAGAAACGCCTACGCGACCTGGAACAAGCCCACCTGCAACAACTACAAATCGAACGGCAGCGCCTGCAAGAGTACACGCAAGAGTTGCAAGCCCGTAACGAAGAGCTAGACGCCTTCGCCCATACTGTCGCCCATGACCTGAAAAATCCGTTAGGGAGCATCGTTGGCTATGCTGAACTCCTGGAAAGATTGTACGCGCCAGAGCTTGACGAGCGCGGCCGACAGCAGTTACAGCACATCCAAAAAGCCGGACTGAAAATGGACCGGATCATCGAGGCGCTGCTGCGCCTGGCCGGCATCCGCAAGGAGACCATCAGCCTGACCCCGCTGGACATGAGCTGCATCTTGCAGGAAACGCAACAGCGTTTGGATTTGCTCATTCAGCAGAGCGGGGCCGAGTTTGTGCTGCCGTCGCGCTGGCCTGTGGCCCAGGGCTACGCGCCCTGGGTGGAAGAGGTTTGGGCGAACTATATCAGCAACGCCATCAAATATGGCGGCGATCCGCCGCGCCTGGAATTTGGGGCGGATCCGCTGCCAGACGAGATGATCCGCTTTTGGGTACGCGATAACGGTCGCGGCGTCGCCGCTGAAGATAGAGCGCGCCTCTTCGCCCCATTTGAACGCCTGAACCACATTGACGTGGAAGGGCATGGCCTGGGTCTTTCGATTGTGCGCCGCATTGTGAAGAAGTTAGGCGGCGCCGTCGGCGTGGAGAGCGAGATCGGGCTGGGGAGTACCTTTTTCTTCACACTGCCGGCGAGGAAAACGGCCGTTAACTAACCCTTCCCACCTTCCAACCTATGTATCGCGTCCCCCATCGTCGTCTCTCCCCACTGTGGCTAGGGTCCCTTTTTTATTGGTTCTATTGGACTTTCATCGCCGCCTACGACCCCTTTCTCAACGTCTACCTCTCCCAAGAACTGGGGCTAAGCGGCTTTGAGATTGGCGTATTGGCTATCTTCGGCCCCCTGACTGCGCTGCTGTTCGCGCCTGTCATCTCGGCCATTGCCGATGGACGCGGCTGGCGGCTTCCCCTGTTGCAATTAACCCTCATCGGTTGGGTTATTTCCCTGCTCCTCTTCCGTTGGCCGCAGACTTTCTGGGGAATGATCCCGGTGATGTTGCTGTTAGCCATTTTTCGCAGCCCGACCGCCCCCATTGGCGACAGCCTGATCGCCCAAATGTCGGCCACCCACCGGTTGAGCTATGGCTCTATGCGGCTCTGGGGATCGCTGGGCTTTGCGCTGATGTCCATCGCCGGGGGCATCGCCTGGCAGCGCTTCGGCTATGCCCCGATGTTCTTCCTGGCCGCCGGTCTGGCTGTGCCTTGCATCTTACTCATCACGCGCCTGGAAGATAGATCGCCGGTTCAACGGCAGACGGCCGGCTCCGCCCGCCTGCTGCTGCGCGATCCTGGGTTGGTGACGCTGTTCGCCATCGCCTTCCTGGCAGGCGTTTCGCTCATCTCCACCTATATTTTTGGCGGCATTTTTATGGAAGAGTTAGGGGGTGGCCGGGTTTATGTCGGCCTGATGTTCGGCCTTTCCGCCCTCACTGAAGTACCGGTTATGTTTGCCAGTGGCCGGATTATGGATCGCCTGACAGCGCCGCGCACGCTGTTCTTATCGCTGCTGTTCATCGCTCTGGCCGTCTATGGGCACGCGGTCTCCCACACGCCAGGCGTTCTGCTGGTCGCGGCCATTGTCAAAGGCGTGGGCTACGGACTTTTCTTCGTCACCATCATCTATCTGATCAACGAACGGACGCCGGCCGAGTGGAAAGCGACAGCCCAATCTATCATGGGCGCGTGTTTTGTCGGGCTTGCGCCCCTGTTTAGCAGCGCCATCAGCGGTTATGTCTTCGACCATTGGGGAGGGCGGGTGATGTTCGCCGGGACGGCCAGCTTCACGCTGATTGCTATCGCCTGGATGGCGGTGGCCCTGGCCCGCCATTGGCTAAGCCCGGACACAATCAGGGGATTGGACATTGGCGATTCGTAGCGGCATTCCGGTTATCTGACATATCTCATATTGGCAAGAGTTCGTCCCTGAGATACCATACGGGCATTAGTCAATTATCTAATTCCCACTGGAGGGTTATGATGCCTGAGAAAAAAAAGCGCCTGATTTCGGCTGAGGATTTGTATCGTTTCCAGTTGATCAACGACGCGCGACTGTCGCCCAACGGCCGTTATGCCATCCTCTCCGTCCAACGCATTGAGCGCAAAACCGAGAAGAAATACAGCAACCTCTGGCTGGTCCCCACCGATGGCGGTAAGCCGCAGCAGTTCACCTACGGCGACCAGGTAGACGCCATGCCCCGCTGGTCGCCGGACGGCCAGACCATCGCTTTCCTCTCCAACCGCAAGGACGAGAAGCAGCCGCAAATCTACCTGATCCCCCTCAACGGCGGCGAGGCAAGGCCGCTGACCGACCTGAAAGGCTCTGTGGGCAAGATGGAGTGGTCACCCAACGGCCGTTCCCTCCTCCTCTCCTTCCGCAAAAAAGACCCCGCCGCCCTGGAACGCGAAGCCGACGAGCAGAAAAAGAAACTGGGTGTCGTCGCTCGCCACGTTACCACCCGCACCTTCTTTAAGATGGATGGCGCAGGCTATCTGCCGGACGAACGCTGGCACATCTGGACGGTGAGCGCCGACAACGGCAAAGCGACCCAACTGACCGAAGGTGACATCCACAACGAAGGCCACCCCACCTGGTCAGCCGACGGCCAATTTATCGCCTTCGTCTCCAATCGCCAACCCGAACCCGACCTGATGCCGGATGCTGACGAGTTGTTTATCATGCCCGCCTCCGGTGGCGAACCGCAGCGCGTCCTTGCCCCGGAAGGCTCCAAATACGCCCCGGCCTTCTCGCCCGACGGCCGTTATCTGGCCTACCTGGGCGATGATCAAATGGGGTGCTGGTGGCGTAACACCAGCTTATGGATTGTGCCGGTGGATGGCAGCGCACCGGCCCGCAACCTCACTGCCGCCGCCGACCTACACTGCTCAGACGTGACCAGCGGCGACCTGACCGGCGCAACGCAAATGCCACCCACCTGGAGTCTGGACGGCCGTTCCCTCACCTTCCAGGCCAGCCACCAGGGCGACACCGTCCTCTACCGCGTCAGCCTGGGTGAGGAGCCGACCATCACCCGCCTGCTGCCGGAGCAGGGCCTCGTCGGCCCCTACACCTACGACGTGGAGCAGGAGCGGCTGCTCTATGTGCTGAACACGATGACCCGACCGGGGGAGTTGATGGTGAAGGAGGTGGGGAAGAACGGCCGTTCTCGCCAACTCACCCACTTCAACGAAAGCTGGCTCAAACGGCTCGATCTAGGCCGCGTCGAAGAAGTCTGGTTCAAAGCGGCCGACGGTTACGACCTGCACGGCTGGATTCTCTTCCCGCCCGGCTTCGACCCCAGCCAGACCTACCCCTCCATCCTGCAAATTCACGGCGGGCCGCAGGTGCAATACGGCAACGCCTTCATGCACGAATTCTTCTATCTGGCCGCCCAGGGCTACGTCGTCTACTTCAGCAATCCGCGCGGCGGGCAGGGCTACGGCGAAGCCCACTGCAAAGCGATCTGGAACCAATGGGGCACAGTAGATTATGAGGACGTGATGGCCTGGGCAGACTATATGGCGGCGCAGCCCTACATTGACGTAGAGCGCATGGGTGTCACCGGCGGCAGCTACGGCGGCTACATGACCAATGTGATCATCGGCCGGACGCAGCGGTTTAAAGCGGCCGTTACCCAACGCAGCGTCAGCAATCTCATCAGCATGTGGGGATCCAGCGACTTCAACTGGACTTTCCAACAAACCTATGCCGAAAACAAACCCCCCTTCGACAACCTGGCCCACTACTGGAAACATTCACCGATGAGCGAGATTGGCAACGCCCGCACCCCCACCCTGGTCATCCACAGCGAAGCCGACTACCGCGTCGCCCAGGAGCAAGGCGAACAGGTCTATGTGGCGCTAAAACACCTGGGCGTAGACACGGAACTGGTCCTC
>CAYONK010000107.1:0-9947 GCA_964405285.1 uncultured Ardenticatenaceae bacterium | reverse complement strand
ATGATGAATTATGAATTATGAATTGTGAATTGTGAATTGTGAATTGTGAAGTTGGGGCCAACTCCCAACTCCCAACTATCAACTCCCAACTTTGTAATAAATTCCCCCAAGGAGGGCAACCCCGCATGACAGACCCCAAACTCGAACAACTCAACGAACTTCGCCTTCAGTCCCAGCTTGGCGGCGGCGAAAAGCGCATCGCCGCCCAAAAAGCCAAAGGCAAAATGACCGCCCACGAGCGCATCGAACTCCTGCTCGACAAAGGCTCCTTCCGCGAACTAGACACCTTCGCCGTCCATCGTGAACGCAACTTCGGCATGGACAAACAGCAATACCTGGGCGATAGCGTTGTTACCGGATGGGGGACCATAGACGGCCGTCTCGTCTACGTCTTCAGCCAGGACTTCACCGTCTTCGGCGGCAGCCTCAGCGGCGTCCACGCCGAAAAAGTCGTCAAAATCATGGATATGGCCATGAAAAACGGCGCCCCGATCATCGGTATCAACGACTCCGGCGGGGCGCGTATCCAGGAAGGCGTCGTCAGCCTTGGCGGCTACGCCGACATCTTCCTGCGCAACACCCTCGCCTCCGGCGTCATCCCCCAGATCAGTGCCATCATGGGGCCGTGCGCTGGCGGCGCCGTCTACTCCCCCGCCCTCACTGACTTCATCTTCATGGTCAAAAACACCAGCCACATGTTCATCACCGGCCCCGACGTCGTTAAAACCGTCACCGGCGAAGATGTCACCTTCGAGGAACTTGGCGGAGCCATGACCCACAACAGCAAAAGCGGCGTCGCCCATATGGCCTGCGAATCCGAAGCAGACGCCCTCTACCTCATCCGCGAAATGATGAGCTTCCTCCCTTCCAACAATATGGAAGACCCCCCCTTTAAACCCAACGGTGACGATCCCCTGCGCATGGAAGAAGCGCTCAACAGCATCGTCCCCGACAACCCCAACAAACCCTACGACATCAAAGACGTCATCCAGCTCATCGTAGACAACGGCGACTTCTTTGAAGTCCACGAACATTACGCGCAAAACATCGTCGTCGGCTTCGCCCGATTGGGCGGCTACAGCGTCGGCATCGTCGCCAACCAGCCGATGGTGTTGGCCGGCGTACTAGACATCGCCAGCAGCGAAAAAGCCGGCCGCTTTGTCCGCTTCTGCGACGCCTTCAACATCCCGCTCATCGTCTTTGAAGACGTGCCCGGCTTCCTGCCCGGAACCGACCAGGAGTACGGTGGCATCATCCGACATGGGGCCAAGCTGCTCCACGCCTTCTGCGAAGCCACTGTGCCCAAAATCACCGTTGTTACCCGCAAAGCGTATGGCGGCGCTTACTGCGTCATGAACAGCAAACACATCCGCTCCGACCTCAACCTGGCCTGGCCGACGGCCGAAATCGCCGTGATGGGGCCAGATGGGGCGGTCAACATCATCTTCCGCCGCGAACTGGCCGAAGCCGAAGACCCCGTCGCCCGCAAAGCGGAACTGGTGCAAGATTACCGCGAACATTTCGCCAACCCCTACGTCGCCGCCCAACGCGGCTACATAGACGACATCATCGAACCGAAAGAGACCCGCCCCCGCCTGATCAACGCCCTCCACATGCTGCAAAACAAGCGGGACAGCAACCCACCGAAGAAACACGGAAACATCCCACTGTAAATTTTAGATTGGGGATTTGGGATTTCGGAATGGCCTTCTTTTCCAAAATCACAAATCCAAAATCCCAAAACAACATGAAACGAGACGACGGATTACTCATAAAGAATTTCGACAAGGTACTCATTGTCAATCGCGGCGAGATCGCGGTGCGGATTTTGCGCGCCTGCCGCGAATTGGGCATGAAAGTGGTGGCCGTCTATTCCGACGCTGACCGCACCGCCCCCCACGTCCGCTTCGCTGACGAAGCCTACTACATCGGCGCGCCGCCTGCCCGCGAGAGCTACCTGCGGGTGGACAAGCTGCTGGAAGTGGCTAAACAATCCGGGGCGCAGGCGGTCCATCCCGGCTACGGCTTCCTGGCCGAGCGGGCCGAGTTCGCCCAGGCGTGCGTAGACAACGACCTGGTTTTCATTGGGCCATCGGCCAACGCCATTAGGGTGATGGGCGACAAACAAGAAGCGCGGGAAACGGTGAAAGCGGCCGGCGTGCCCATCGTGCCTGGCACGGAGCCGGGCCTGCGCGATGAGGAGATGCTGGCAGCCGCGGAAAAGATGGGCTTCCCGGTGCTGGTGAAGGCGGTGGCTGGCGGCGGCGGCAAAGGGATGCGCCCCGTCCACCGCGCTGAAGATTTGGCGGATGCCATCGCCGGGGCGCGGCGCGAAGCGTTGGCCGCCTTTGGCGACGATGTGGTCTATCTGGAAAAGATGATCACCGGCGCGCGCCACATCGAAATCCAACTGCTGGCCGATTCGCACGGCAATACCCTCTACCTGGGCGAGCGAGAATGCTCCTTGCAGCGCCGTCACCAAAAGCTGATCGAAGAAGCCCCTTCCTACGTTGTGGACGAAGATTTACGCCGCCGCATGGGCGAGGTGGCCGTCGCCGCCGCCAAAGCGGTGGACTACGTCAACGCCGGTACGATTGAATTTTTAGTAGACCAGGACAAGAATTTCTACTTTTTGGAGATGAACACCCGCCTCCAGGTGGAGCATCCGGTGACGGAGTTGGTGACGGGCATTGACATCGCCCAGGAGCAGTTGCGCGTAGCGCGCGGGCGTCGCCTGCGCTTCACTCAGGAAGACGTGAAGATTCGCGGCTGGGCGATTGAGTGCCGGATCAACGCCGAAGACCCATACAACAATTACCTGCCCTCCACCGGCATGATCACCACCATGCGCCTGCCCACCGGGCCGGGGGTGCGGGTGGATACGGGCGTTTTTGCTGGCTATGAAATCACGCCTTACTATGATTCGATGATCAGCAAGCTGATCTGCTATGGCGAGACGCGGGCGGAGGCGGTGCTGCGGATGCGGCGGGCGTTGGAGGAGTACCGGATCATGGGGGTGAAGACGAATATCCCCTTCCACCAACACATGATGGACAGCCACCGTTTCATGACGGGCAATTTCGACACGAAGTTTGTCGAGGATCGCTTTAGCATGACGGACCGGGGGCCGGAGAACGAGATGGAAGCGGCCGTTTTAGCCACGCTGGTCGCCCACCACAAAATGATGCAGGCGAGCCAGAAGATCGCCGCCCCCGGCAGCGGCAGCGGAAACGGCAACAACTGGAAGTGGTACAGCCGGTGGGATCGGCTAAGAAAATAGAGCGATTGGGGGTTGGCGATTGGCAGAAATTGTCAATCGTCAATGGTCAATTGTTAATTGTCAATAGACACATGAAATACTATAGCAAAATCAACGAGAAGGAGTTCATCATTGAGATTCGCCCGGATGGCGCGATTGTGGTGAACGATGAGACGTATTCGTTTGACTTCCAACGGCTGCCGGATGGCGGCACGGTCTCGCTGCTGCTGAACAATCGCTCGGTGGAAGCGGTGGTGGATGAGCGCGAGGATTCTTGGGAAGTGCTGACCCAGGGCGAGTTGTATTCGGTGCGGGTGCAGGATGAACGGGCTTACCGGCTGGCGCAGGCGCGGGGCACAGGGTTGGACATGGGTCACGACGCGGAGGTGAAAGCGCCGATGCCGGGTCTGGTGATTCGCGTCCTGGTGGAAGTCGGCGCGGTGGTGGAGCGAAATGAGAAGGTGGTCATTCTGGAATCTATGAAGATGGAGAATGAACTGCGCTCGCCGAAGGAGGGGGTGGTAACGGCCGTTAACGTCATCCCCGGCTCCAGTGTGGAGAAGGGGCAGGCGTTGGTGGTGATTGGGGATTTGGAAGAGGCAGTTGATAGTTGATAGTTGGGAGTTGGGAGTGTGATGGGACATTTGGAGGTGGAGGTCAAGTTTTTGTTGGCTGATCTGGCGGCGTTCCGGGAGCGGTTGCTGGCGGCGGGGGCGGTTGTCCATGCGCCGCGCATCTATGAGCGGAATCTGCGCCTGGATACGCCGGAGCAGGGGTTGTTGGCCCGGCGGCAGCTGCTGCGCCTGCGGCAAGACACGGCCGTTCGCCTCACCTTCAAGGGCGAAGTCCCGGAAGCCGCCTTTAGCGAAGCGAAAGTGTATGAGGAGTTGGAGGTGGGGGTGAGCGATTGGGAAACGGCCGTTCTCCTCTTCACCCGTCTTGGCTACACCCCGGTGCAGGTCTATGAGAAATACCGCGAGACCTTCGCCTGGCAGGAGGTGGAGATCGTGCTGGACGAACTGCCCTACGGCGATTTTGTCGAATTGGAGGGGGAAGAGGCGGCGCTGAAAACGGCCGTCGCCGCCCTCGGCCTCGACTGGTCCAGGCGGATCACCACCAACTATCTGGCTCTCATGGCCCAACTCAAAAACCACCACACCCTCCCCTTCGACGACCTCACCTTCGCCAACTTCCAGACCACCCAGGCGCGTATCGCCGATATGCTGCCGCAGGGATATGGAGATTAGAGATTGGAGATTGGAGGAGTCGCCAATCTCCAATTTACGGAACAGATAGATGCCATTAGAAAGACCTGATTTGAGTGACGTTGCGCCGGAAGTATGGGCCTATATTGTTGCGCTGGAGGAGGAAATCGCCAGTTTGCAAAGCGGCGGGGCGACGGCGCGGCAGCGGGAGGAGACGCCGCCGGAGCCGAGTGAACCGCCGACGCCGCTGAACGTCATCACCATCAGCCAGAAGGGGGTGGCGAAGCGGACGCCGCGCCATTTTTACGGCCGACAGCGGCGCAGCGGTATGGGGGTCTTCGACCTGGACAGCGAAGACGATGACCCGCCGGCGATCTTGACCGTCGCCGACGAAAACGAGGCGGTTTTGCTCATCACCAATTTTGGCCGCGCTTTTCGCCTGAAGGTGGACAGTCTGGCGGAGGCGCCGGTGCGGGCGCGCGGGCAAAACCTGCTGCCCCTCTTTCCCTTCCGCCCCCATGAGCAGATCGTGGCGGCGCTGCCGGCCGACCAGGGGCAATATGTCGCCTTAGCCAGCCAGCGGGGTTGGGTCCGCCGCGTCCCGGCCGCCCGGCTGGGGCCAAGCCTCATCCCCGGTATGAGTTTCCACGACGTGCAGCAGGGCGGCTATGTTAGCGCGGCCTGTTGGACGCAGGGGAATGAGGAGTTGTTCGTGGCGACGCAGCAAGGGCTGGCGATCCGCTTCGCCGAGGGGCAGGTGCATAAGTCGGGCTGCCTGGGGCTGCGGGTGGAGTTGGGGGATAAGGTGGTGGGGATAACGGCCGTTAACGAATCCGCCCAGGTCTTCCTCCTCAGTCACGACGGCAAAGGCAGCCTGCGCCAGATGGCTGGCTTCCGCCTGAACAAAGCGCCCGGCGCGGGCGGCAAAACCGCCCTCAAAACCGACAAACTTGTCGGCGTCGTCACCGCCGGGCCGGACGACGACCTCTTCATCATCTCCCAACTCGGCAAAATCATTCGCTTCAACGCCGCCGAAGTGCCGCCCAAAGAAGGCGTGGTCCAGGGCGTGAACTGCATGGCGCTGCGGAATGATGCGGTAACGGCCGTTGTAGCCACAAGATAGAGATTGGAGATTAGAGATTGGAGATTGGAGAGTACGCAATCTCCAATCTCCAATCTCCAATCTCCCATACATAAGGAACGAATCATGTTAGATAAAGCCCAAAGCATTGCCGACGAAATCATCCGGCTGCGCCGCGACATCCATCAACATCCGGAACTCGGCTTCCAAGAATTTCGCACCGCCGCCCTGGTGGCTGACACCTTGCAAGAGATTGGCGTCCAGGCCATCCAGACCGGCGTCGGGCGCACCGGCGTCGTCGGCCAAATCGGCCAGGGAGATGGCCCGGTCATCGCCATCCGCGCCGACATGGACGCCTTGCCCATCGAAGAACACACCAACCAATCCTACAGCTCGCAAAACGGGGGCGTCATGCACGCCTGCGGCCACGACGCCCACACCGCCATGCTGCTCGGCGTGGCCCACCTGCTGCAACAAAGCTACCGCGAAGAAAAGTGGCGTGGGCAAGTCCGTTTGCTCTTCCAGCCATCAGAAGAGATTTTTGGCGAAGATGGCATCAGCGGAGCGCCAGCCATGATCAACGATGGGGCGCTGGAAGGGGTGGACACAGTCATCTCCCTGCACATCGTTTCCGATCTGCCCTCTGGCATTTGCTTTTTTGACGACGAGTACAGTCTGGCGGCCGTAGACCAGTTCGATGCCTGGATCAAGGGAGACGGGGCGCATGGCGCCTATCCCCACTATGGCAGCGACCCGCTGTTCATGCTCGCGCCGATCCTCAGCGCCCTCTACGCCATCCCATCGCGGCAGATCAATCCGCTGCGCCCCAGCGTCGTCAGCCTGGGGCAAATTAGCGGCGGGGCGGTGCATAACGTCATCCCCAACACCGTCCATCTGCGCGGCACGATCCGCTCCTACCATGAGGAAGTGCGGCAGCAGTTGTGGGCGGAGGTAGAACGGGCGCTGCGCCTGAGCGAGGCGTTGGGCGGCAGCTATGAGCTAGACTTGCAAAAGGGCTACCCGGCCATGTTCAACGACGCCAAGGTGAACGGCTGGATGAAAGGGGTGGCGCGAGAGTTGTTGGGGGAAACGGCCGTTGTCAACGCCGAATTTGGCATGGGGGCCGAAGACTTCGCCTACATGACGCAAAAAGCGCCGGGGGCGATGTTCATGCTCGGCGCGGCCATCCCCGATGGGATTGTGCGCCACCACCATACCGACATTTTTGACATTGACGAAGGGGCGCTGGCGAAGGGAACGGCCGTTCTCGCCGAAACCGCCCGTCGTTATGTAACCCAAGTTTTGTTGTAGCCTTCAAACAGACAGCCCACCAGAGGTCGAATCTGGTGGGACTGTCATGGGCAAAATCGCCAATTCCCCCAATTTCTCACGCCAATTCAACATAAAGAACGATTGTTCTATAGAATTCCGTTTGCGTTTTCCTTTATAATGCCTCTGTCTACTTCGCATAGGAGGAAAATGGTAGAGCAAGTATCAGCGATGTAAGCGTTCACGCCCGAAAGGTTTTTGCCAGATGAGTCGCCTGTTAAATAGAACCCGAAAACCTGTCAGGTCTTAAAGGGCTAAACGCTTACTCAACCGCCCTTTTGCCAGTAATGCCTGAATAAACCAGGATTTTCCTGCATCTACCATCCTTTCCAGCAAACAGTTCATAAGGAGGCTTTCATGAGTACAGACAACCCAACGTTTAAGCAAAAAGTTGCGCCCCTGTTCCGTTTCCGAACCGCGGGCATTTTGCTGGCAGTGATTCTCGTTCTGCTCGTGGGTCCTGGTATTGCGGTGTCCAGCACCATCCCGACGATCTCCATCACCAGCGTGGTGGCCGATAATACCGTGACTTTTCAAACGCATAATTACCCGGCCAATCAGAACTTCGTCGTCACCATGGGGCCGATGGGGTCGCGTGGCGTTAATGGTTTTTACGTCACTACCATCAACTCTGGTAATGGCGGATCCTTCCCGGTCACGGTGAACATCCCGCCCCAGCTGCAAGGCTCTTACCAGATCGCCATTCGCCTGCAAAGCCCGCAAGGGTTTTACAGCTTCAACTGGTTCTACAATAACACGACGGGCGGCACGGGCGGCATTCCCGGTACGCCAGGATATGTCGGCATCCCCACCTTCCGCATCGTCAACGTCAATCAGGACCAGGATGTGACCATTGAGACCAATAACTTTCCGGCCGGGCAGATGTTCCGGGTGACGATGGGTCCGATGGGCACGCGAGGCATTGGCGGTATTCACGTTGGCGATATAGATTCTGAGGCAGGCGGAACTCTGACGAGAACCTTCAACATCCCACCTCAACTACACGGCTCTTACCAGATTTCAATTCGGGCACAGACGGCGCACACCCACCCGCAGAATCCATACTTCGCTTTCAACTGGTTCTACAACAATACAGCTCCGCCGGTTGTGACCCCGCCCCCTGGCACGGGCACGGGCGGTTACAGGGGAATTCCCACCTTCAAAGTATGTGAAGTGGCGCGTGACGGCACGGTGACGATTCTGACGAACAATTTCCCGCCCAACCAAGAGTTCACTGTTACAATGGGACCGATGTATACGGCCGGTATCAATGGTCTGGTGGCTTCGCCCGCCACGTTCAATTCCGGTAATGGAGACGCTCAACGGTTGACTTTCCAAATTCCGGCGCAGTTGTATGGCTCTTACCGGATCTCTATCCGGGCGCAAACGGCCCACGCCAACCCGTTCTTCGCCTACAACTGGTTCTACAATAACACGGCTGCTGTGTGCTAAACTCACGCGGTTGATTGATAAGTAGACGCAAAAGGGCGTCCGGTCGTTATTCGCCGGACGCCCTTTTTGTTTTTTTGTCGGTCAATCGGGTCGGGCTTCTCGTTTAGGGCACGGAGGGAATCAGCAGCGTTTGCCCGGCCTGGATGTAGTTAGGATTGATCAGACCATTTGCTTCCATCAGCGCCTGGACCGGCACGTTGTGCTGTTCGGCGATGCGGGTGAGTGTTTCACCTGTCTGGACCACATGGAAAACCGGTTCCGGTTCGGCTGCTGGCTCTTCGACTGGATCGGAGGAGGTGTCAACGGCCGTTTCCCCCCCTTCCTCCGTTTCACCTTCCCCTGTCACCACCGAAGGCAGGAAATGTTCGCCCTCGGTTTCCGTCTCCGGGGCCGGGTAGCCGGCCGCATCCTCTACCGCGCCACCCATGCCGCCCGCTGGGGCAGAAACCTCAACCGGCTGCACAATCGCTGGCAGCAGCCGGTCAAAAATCAGCGGTCGGCTGAAGGCCACCACCACGATAATGCCGAAAAACACCAGGGCCAGGATGCCAAATTTAATCAGCTCACTGCGCCCTTCGCGGTTTGGCGCTGTTTGTTTTGCGGGGGGGGATTGGGTAACGGCCGTTTCCGGCGTCTGGGTTTGCTCTTCCGTCGTCATCACACTACCTCCTCAGACTGTTTAACTCCACTGCGCCAGCTAATTGTAACGGCAATTGCCCAATTCTGCCCAACCTCCTATGTAAGATTCTTCAATTTGCGCTACAATGAATGTTTGTGCCCGTCCGCCGGAAGACACCCCTACCACGGCGCGACCGGCACGGAGAAAGATGGCTGCCCAAGTTGATCCCCAGGCTCTCACATTATCCGGTCTGCGCCACCGCTGCGCTCAAGAAAGCGATCACTTCTTCAACCGCCAGGACCACGACCCGCGCTACTGCTACGAACTCTTTCGCCGCGCCATCTTGCAGCGCGATGAAAGAGCCTGGGCAGGCATCTACGCCCAGTACGAACGGTTGGTGACACATTGGGTCGAGCGGCACGCCGCCTTCCCCAACAGCGGCGAGGAGGCCCAATTTTTTATGAACCGGGCGTTTGAAAAGATGTGGCTGGGCGTCACACCGCAGAAGTTTGTCGCGTTCACCGATTTATCCGCCCTGCTGCGCTATCTGCAAATGTGCGTCCATAGCGTGATGGTTGATTTCGTCCGGAACAAAGAGCAAAAGCTTAGGCTGGAAGCTGTTGAGGATCACCCCTACCAGCAGACAGAGAGGGTAACGGCCGTTGAAGACCACATCGCCGCCGACTTATCCCGGCAGGCGCTCTGGCGCTGGCTCAATCAACAATTCAAAGACGACAAAGAGCGCCACATCGTTCAGGGCATGTTCATCCTCGGCCTCAAACCCCGCGACGTACAGGCCCACTTCCCAACCATCTTCTCAGACGTCAGCGAAGTATATCGGACCAAGGAAAACCTCTTCGCCCGTCTGCGCCGTAGCCCGGAATTGGTAGATTTTTTGGACGCCGCGTGAAAAAAGCGAAAATTGTCGTTTATCTGTTTAGTAAGGGAAAAACAGCTTACAGAATGGAGATTAGAGATTGGAGATTGGTCCAATCTCCAATC
>CAYONK010000106.1:0-10033 GCA_964405285.1 uncultured Ardenticatenaceae bacterium | reverse complement strand
GCAATCGCTTATTCGCTCTCATTGCCACGTATGACACGTTTGTTAAACAACCCCGTTCTTGCGACAATATCAAAGGCGGGTTGCCGTCGAGTCCATTAGCCACTTACAACGACGAGGCAAAACAGAAGCGCAAAAAGAACAGCTCTATACCATGCTGGCAGCATTTTGTTGGGTGCGGCAGCGAGAAATCACCGATTATCTGGTAGACCTGTTTATCCGTATCCTCAAAGACGTGCGGCTACGCGCCCAATCCCGCGTCGAGAAACAATTGATAGCCGACTACATCAAAGTGGCCGGTAAACAACAACTGCTCTTTCGCCTGGCGCAAGTCATGTGGGACAACCCCGCAGGGATTATAGAGGAGGTGTTGTATCCCATTGTCGGCCAGGAACGGCTGGAAGCGCTGGTGGAAGAATCCCGACAACAAGGCCCTTATTACCAAAACGTCCAGACGCATATCAGCGCTTCCTATACCCACCACTACCGCCAGATGCTGCCGCCACTGCTGGAAGTCTTAACCTTCGAAGCCGCCCGCGACGCCTACGACCTGGCGCAAAAGCCAGATGCTGCCGCCACTGCTGGAAGTCTTAACCTTCCGTTCCAATAACGAGCAATACAAGCCGCTAATCGAGGCCCTGGCAATTGTGGCCGCCTACCTGGAAGAAGCGGTAAGTTGGTCTTCCACATTTTTGGGGCGTTGGCTGAGTTTGAGCGCAACTTGATTCGTGAGCGGACGATGGCCGGGCTAGAAGCGGCCCGCGCCAAAGGCAAGAAGGGTGGTAGGCCTAAATCCCTGAACGCCCAACAGAAAGCGCTGCTCTCTCGGCTCTACGACGAGAAAGAACATTCTATTCAAACGATCTGTAACCTGATAGGTGTCTCCAAGTCCACTCTTTACGCTTATCTACGCGAGCGCGAGACGATCAATAGCTCCTGACCCGCTTATCTGCGAACTTGTTCTCATCTGGGGTTAATCAAGTGGGCGTTCGTTGCACGGTTGTTACCCATACCCGTACGCGGGGCGGGAGTAAAACGGCCGTCCCCCACCCCGTGCCACACCTGATACGACTCGACACCAGCCACAAAAATATCATCAATCCCATCGCCGGTTACGTCGCCTACGGTAAAGGCTTCGTCACGGCCGTAGCCAAAACGCTGCCCGCGCTGGAACTGCCCTGTACCATCATTGAGCCAGACTTGACCACGGCTTTGGCTGCCGGTAACCAGGTCTAGATCACCATCGCCATCCAGATCAGCCAGAAAAACAAATAGCGTCAAACTGCGGTCCAGCCGTTGCCCGCTATGTCGGAAGTTCCCCAGCCCATCATTCAGCCATACCTCATCTGGCCCATCATTGCCCACGACAGCGTCTGGAAAACCATCCCCGTTCACATCACCCAATGCCACTGAATAAGTTTCGTACTCCCCCAGCCGTTGCCCACTATTATAGAAGGTATCTTGACCGTTATTCAGCCAGATTTTATTGGGCAGGTTGCGCTGGAGTTCTCCATCTATACGCCGCGATGCTTGGCCGAGAAACACATCCAGGGCGCCATCACCGTTCAAATCTGTCAAGACAATAGCATGTGCTGTTTGGAAGTAACTCCTCAAAAAGGGATGCCGGGTATAGGATTGGGCAATCCCATAAGTGCGCTCAGAGTCAGTGTACCACCATGAGACATCGGGCATGGCGTTCTTGCCGTCTCCGGCATCTATGAAAATCGCTTCCCCATTGAGCCTCAGCAAGAGGTTGAGATTGTCCTCATAGGTTGATCGTCCAGCATCGGTAAAACGGCCGTCGCCTTCATTCATCAAGAAGCCTCCCGATCTGCTCGACGACCAATAAGCATCCAGATAAGTATCCCCATCCAGATCAAGCAGACGTATCCAGGAAACGCGCTGGTGTCTGGCATCGCTGGCAGCGCTTATATTCCTTACGGCGACGACACCACTGATAGCAAACATAACCAGCATAACAATCAACAGCAGGATATGACGAAATGGTAAATCGGTCATTGAAACGGTGACCACTATATCAACTCCTTGACTTGTCTGCGCTATCAATGATGAACGTGTCCGCCAACTATATAGCCGTTGGTATAAGCTGGCGGCAACGACTCCCGCCAATTCACGCAGCAAAAATAGCAGGAGTGCGAGACGGCCGTTTGCCGCCTCCTTCTCTAATTGAGCCTGAAACACGGCCATCATCTCCTCTTCAAATTCCTGCCGGAAATAGGGTGAGAACAGGCGTAGAAAATAACGGTACATCCGGATAATGGTGTGATATTTATCCATGAGCAGAATAATGGTCCCGTTTATCGCTATGGATAATGACCCATAAGGCAGCCAATGACCAAACGACCACCCCAAAATAACTCAGCAACAAAATCATGTGGAAAGAGGTGCTGTAACGGAAAAGTAGATTTGTCGAGAAAGGTCTGGCTAATGGCAAGACGACCAGCGGAGAAAACGCTGAAAGCAGGGGTAACAATACAATGTGCCAACGGCCGTGCCATCTTTGGCCTTGCTGCACAACCTGGATCAACAACATAGCGGCCCCCACAGCCAATACCAATCCTACTATGATGCCCAGTGTAGCAAGGGTGGCCAACGCTGCTCCACGCATCAAAAACCATCGCGTATATAGTGGGAAATAGCCCACCCAGGTGAGCGCTATGCCACACAAAAGCAGAACGTAATAGGGTCGCCCCGCCTTTCCGGTTTGTAATGCCAACCCCCGTAAGAAATACAGCAAAACCAGCGCCAGAGCAATATTGATTATTGCCAATACACCAGGCACAAAATCGTTGATCCTCTGTTCGAGAGAGGGGGGTGAAGGGATCAAGGGCAACAGAGGACCACCTATTCCTATCCGTGGTAGATAATCATAAGCAGAATTGTATATAAGTATGCAGCCGATAGTGAAAGTTATGAAAAGCAGAATACCAGCGCGAAGCGTGCCCAGCCACACCATGGCGCCGGTCGTACATGCCAGCAGCAATAGGACAATTACACTGACTGATAGCTCTGCTAATAACGGACTAGGATTGTCATTATGCGTCAGGTAGATAACTGGTGGCACAAGCAGGCTGCTGAGTACGAGTAACCCCATGAGTCCCCGGCGCTGAAAAATGAGAATCAGGAGTCCAAGGATGCCTAAAGGCAGCAACATGTAGATAAATAAAAAATTATCAAGAACCCGTATCCAGGGATTGTCGAGCAATGGGTCGAAAAAAATAAGTAGCAGCCAATAGACCACCCAACTCCCGCTCCAGAGCGGCCATCCCCTCCGCCAGGCAACCACAAACATGAGTACCATGATGGCTGAATAAACTAGCTGGCCCCATAAATAGATTAACTTATCACCAAAAACAATAGTTAACGTGGCCAAGAAGGCCAGTATCAGATGGGGTAAAGCGGCCAATAGGACCGCAGGCCAGTTGTGTTCAGGCCTAGTTGTCTCAACCATCTTGCCTCCTTAATCTAATTGCGCCCGTCCACCCATCCCCGTTCACATCTCCCAACGCCACCGAAAAGCTAGAGGCATCGCCAAAACCCTGCCCGTCACGCGGTCTCAATGCGGCCAACGTCTCCGGATAATGCCCTGCCCGCGCCTGAATAAGTAGAGTCAAGGGCACGATAATCTGTCCCAGGAAGCCCATATTGCGTTGCCAGCCTGGGGAGAAGGTGATAAGCTGTCGGTAGGTCGCTAAAAGTAAGAGGAGAGTGGTCAGTAAAAAGAGGCTCAATTCTAATACTGCCTGTCGCCAGGAATCACGACCATCTGGCGGCGGCGGGGGCAAGTCGGCAGCCGAGGTAGTTTCGTGCAGCCGCTGCGCTCCCCGGCGCCACTTTCTTGTGCAACCGTACCAGTAAACTTTTGCCACAGATTGGGGTGTGTCACGCAGTTCACGCCAGAAAAAGAGACAAAGGCCGCCTCGTTGCGCCGGCAAAGTTACCGCTTCCGTAAATACCAGATGCATCTCCTCGCCAAATTCTTGCCGCCATTCGGCTGGATACAGGCACAACAACCAGGTATCCATCCGGCTAAACAGAGTGACGAGCCTCTTTGCCATCATTCTATCCAGTTTCCAGGCCTAAACGGTGGCGCGCGGCCGTAACGAGCGTTTGCAGGCGCATCATTTCGGCTTGCACAACCCGTTCACCTTTGGTTGTGAGACGGTATGCTTTACGGGGGCGGCCAGGGTGAGTCACAGCATCGTCCTTGTCACCATTTGTCTCTACTCGTTCGATGAGTGCCTGATCCAGCAGCCGGGCCAGTGCCTCGTACAAAGTCCCCGTGCTTAAATTGACCTTACCGTTGCTTACATCGGCCACATCTTTGATGATGGCATAGCCATGTTTTCCCCCTTCGCTCAGGCTGAGCAAAATAAAGAAGGTTGGTTCCCGCAGTGGCAGGAGATTTGAAGTGTCGTCATCTTGACGTTCCATAACATTATGATCCTCTAACACTATATGTCGGACACCGGCTTATTTGAGAATAGAATACCAAACTTACTTTGGCGAGTCAATTCGGCCTACTTTCGGGATAAGCCGAACGATAATCACTAACACAAATCTGGCATTGACCTGTAACAGAAGCGCACGACTTCCTGGCAGAACGCGAAAACGTCATACAAACGGATGAAACTTATCTACCCGCACTGACTCAAGTTACGTTAACTATACCCGAAGTGGGGCCGACTCAGTGTAACCTGGAAAAAATATCGTGAGGCGCACATGTTCGCCAGCTTAAGGCAAGTCGCCTCGCACCAGCTTCTTTTGCAGCGCCAGCGTGACGGCAGAGACGCGGTTGTCCACGCCCAACTTGCTCAAAATGTTGCTGATGTGATACTTCACGGTGGAGAGGCTCACCACCAACCGCTCGGCGATCTCCGCGTTGTTCAGGCCGTCTACCATGAGCTTCAGCACCTCTTGCTCCCGTTCGGTGAGCAGGTCAGGCTCTTGCGCCTGTTGGCTGGCCTGGACCAATGCCTGGGCGGCCTCCGGGGAGAGGGTGACTTTGCCCTCTTTGGCGGCGCGAATGGCCGCTGCCAGTTCGCGGGCGCTGACGTTTTTCATCAGGTAGCCGACTGCCCCGGAGCGCAAGACGTTTTGCACCAGTTCGTCTTCCTGAAAGCTAGTAAGGGCGATGATTTGGATGGCGGGGTGCTGTTTTTTGATAACGGCCGTTGCCGCCACCCCATCCATCCCCGGCATCATCAAATCCATCAAAATCACGTCCGGCTGCAAAAGCCCCGCCCGCAGCACCGCCTGTTCCCCGTTCTCCGCTTCGCCCACCATCTCCAGGTCAGGATGCACGCTTAAAAACGCGCCCAAACCAGAACGCACCACCGCATGGTCATCCACAATCATGATCCTGATTTTGCTGTCCATGATTCTTCCCCAAAAGATAGCCCGGAAGAAACGCCTTATTCCCCCGGCCAAACAATAGAAACCTGCGTACCCACCCCCGGCTCGCTGTAAAGATTCAGCCTGGCGCCAACCGCTTCGGCGCGTTCGCGCATGATCTTCAGGCCAAGATGGTCCGCCGTGACGGTAGAGGGGTCAAAGCCCACCCCGCTGTCGGCTACCGTCAGCCGCGTACTCTTTTCCAGGCGCAGCGTCACCACCGCTTCCCGCGCCTGCCCGTGTTTAGCGACGTTGTTCAACGCCTCTTGGGCGATGCGGTAGAAGCTCAACTGCACTTCGGCCGGCAGTTTATGGTCGCCTTCGACGTGGCATTGAATTTGCATCCGGGCGCGGCCGGCCATCGCTTCGGCCAGTTGGCGCAGCAGGGTGGGCAGCGGCACTTCCACCAGGGCATTCGGACGCAGTTCCACCAGCAGCGTGCGCATCTCCGCCAGCGCGCCGCGCGTCAGTTGGCGCACCTCGTCCAGGCGGCGCTTGCCTTCGGCGGGGTCCATCTCCCAGATGTCCGGCAGCACTTCGGCGATCAGGGCGGTGGAAAACAAGGTTTGGGTCACGGCGTCGTGCAGGTCGCGGGCCAGTCGGACGCGCTCGGCGGTGACGGCGTCTTGGGCCGACTTTTCTCGCAGCCGTTCGTTGGCCTGGTTCAGCTCCGCCGTGCGCTCGGCGATGCGCTGCTCTAGCAAGCGGCGGTGTTCGGCTTCTTGAGCCGCCAGCCGTTCGGCGGCGCGTTTCTCTTCGGTGATGTCTTCGATGATGCCGATGACGTAGAGAGCGCGGCCGTCTTCGCCGCGCACCAGGGAAAAATTGACCCGCCCCCAAAACATCGCGCCATCTTTACGCAGGTAACGCTTTTCCGTCAGATATTGATCGCGCTTCCCGGCGACGAGTTCCTGGTAGAGGGCGCGATCTATGTCGCGGTCTGCGGCGACGACCATATCAGAAGGGTTGATGGCCCCGATTTCCGCCGCAGAATAACCGGTGATCTGGGTGACTTTGGGGTTGATCTGAACGATGCGCCGGTCCAGGGTCATGACGGCCATGCCCACGGCGATGTTTTCAAACACGGCCTTGAAACGCGCTTCAGATTCGCGCAGATCTTCGGTGGCCCGCTTACGCGCGTCTACATCCTCGGCCAGGGCGACAAAATAGAGCAGTTCTCCCCGTTCGTCGCGCACGGCGGAGAGGTGATGCCGGACCCAATGGACACGGCCGTTTCGCTGCACATATCGCTTCTCCACCTGAAATGAGTGTCGTCGGCCGGCGCGGATTTCCTGCATCTCCTGGAGGCCGATAGCCCGGTCGTCAGGGTGAGTGAGCGGTTGTCCGCCAAGCGCGATCAACTCCGCCTCGCTATAGCCCGACAGCTTTTCCATCGCGGGGTTCACAGCCAATACCCGGCCATCGGGCGCGATCAGGCTAATGCCGATGGCGGCGTTCTCATACATAGCGCGGAAGAGGGCTTCTGACTGGGTTAGCTCAAGCGGTTCCATGCGATCAAGTTTACCACGTTTTGACCCACGGCTCGCTCAGATCATACGCAACGAAGCCAAGCAAGGCATAGAGGCCACCCGCTTCGCCGGAGTAGGAGCCAACGGTGCAAAGCGTCGCCCCCAGGTCGCGGACGCGGCGCAGCCCTTCGGCCATGATGGCCTTGCCCAGCCCTTTGCGCTGATGGTTGGGATGCGTGCCTACCGGCTCAAAAGCGGCCGTGCGCGTCACGTCGTCGAACCAGAGGGTGCAAAAGGCGGCCAGTTCTCCGTCGGGAGCGACGGCCACCAGGTCCAGGTCGCGGCGGTAGAGCGGGGCGCGCTGCACGTTGCGGTACCAGGTCCAACCGGCGTACCGTTCATCCGGTTCATCCGGGTGAAACGCCTTCCAGGAGAGCCAGCTACGCGCCGGATGTTCGTCCAGGTCGCCCAGAGCGCGGATGGCGTAACCGGAAGGGGGCGCAATGTCGGGGATGGGTTGGTCCAGGCAGCGGCGGCGTTGGTATTCGGGGTAGTTTTCCTTGACGTAGCCGCGCCGCTGCAACAAATCCTGCCGGATAGCGTCGCTTTCGTGCGCCCAGAGGACCAATCGCTGCGTCCCGTCGGCCTGGGTGAGGGCGAATTGGGTTTCGGCGACGGCCATCATCTCTACGTCGAGTTCGGCTGTGTGGAAGTCGGGGTGGACTTGCAGGAAGACTTCTCCTTTGTTGTCGGGGTGGAGCAGGGCGATTAAACGGCCGTTTTCCCCCTCCCACAGAAAAACAGCCGCGTTCAGATTAAAGCGCCAGATGTTCTCATTGACGTGCCAGCGCCAATAATCCCAGCGGTAGAGCGGCCAGGCGACTTCGTGACGGCCGTTTAGCAAAAACAGTTCCCGCAAAAATTGACGGATCCGCCAATAATCTTCCTCTTGTGTGTATTTGCGCATGGTTTGTTTCATAGGACACCTCTTCTCTGATCGTAGTCTGCCGTACACAAACACTCCCTCGTCATCGGGGGAGTGTGAGACTGGTCAAGTGGACAGGGTTGGCGGGCAGGGCAATCGCTTTCTAAAAATGGACAAGCGTGGTCACATCTATTTCTATAAACATTATTGGGATTAACCTTATGTCAAAATATCAATCCGCAGATTTCGCAGATTCACGCAGATTGAGCAGAAAAAATCTGTGGAATCTGCGTGAATCTGCGGATAAATGCTTATTACCGTCTTATACATCCCCCGAAATCCCCAAAAGACACCGCTATTTGATTTCCAATGAACGCATCATGGCGTCCAATTGGGTTAAGTCCGGGGTGAAGGTGTTGGCCGCTTGTGGATTCAATGAAGCCATCACATTGGCAATGTAGGCGGCAAAATCAGTGGTGAATTGGGGTGGCTCATTGCCTGTCACATTGCCATCGGGCGGCAGGCTGGGATGGTGAACCGGAAACACGGCGGCCACATAGTATTTGCCGTCACCGGTCAGGCCCTGGTAGGTGTAAATCAGCTCATAGTTGTTGATCGGGATGAAAGCCTGGTCAAACTGCGTCAGATAGCGCAGCCCCTGTCCATTCTGGAAGTCCAGATATTGCAGATGGGCGTGCATGACCTGCTGGGCGTTATCCAACGGCAGGAATGGCATAGGGGTGATTTCCTGCGGCGATTGAATGAGCGTTTGCAGCGAAGCGACAATGGGTTTGGCCCCTTCATTGATTGCCTGTAGTTCCGCCAGGGGGTAGACGAAAATCTGTGGCCTCATCAGGTGATTACTGATGGGATAATCCTGCAAAGTAAGCTGCGTATACGCTGGCAGCAGTTCCCAATAAGGGCCATCCGCGTCAGGCGTAACCGTTTCGGTGGCGAAGCCGGTTGCCAGACCTCCGGTATCCAGAGAGATTTGCAGGGAGTCGTTTGTGGGGACAACGGCCGTTTCGCCAACCGTAAACAGCGTATTCGACTCGGCCAGGACACGGCCGTTACCATCCTGCGCCAGGACCGAGAGAGAATGTTCCACCCCCACTTCCAGCGTCGCGGAGACGGTCAGGCTGGTCGTCGTCACTACCTCATCCAGCGCCACCTCCGGCGGGTAGGCGTCGCTGTTGAGGATGATCACCTGGTACTGCGCGGCGTCCGGGAAAGCGGCCCAACGCAGCAGCGGCGTGGGGCTTACCTGAGCGCCGTTGACCGGTTCCAGCAATTCCAGCGCCCCCCGCACCCAAAACTGGCGGCCAGATTGGGCCAGATCGTCGTCGTCGCCGTTGCGAGCGAAGACCGTCCAGCTATAGCTGCCCGGCTCCAACGGCTGAGGCACGGCGAACAGGGTTCCCGTCACGCTTTCGTCATAGATCACTTCTGGCGGGAAGGCGTCGTCGTCCAGGACGACAATCTGGTAATGGTCGGCGCCGTTGAAGGCGGCCCATTGCAGAATGGGGCTGGGGTCTACCGAGTCTCCATCGGCGGGCCAGATGGCTTCGACCGTTTGTGGGGTGTTTGCTGGGGCGGGTTGGTTAACGGCCGTTCCACAGCCCACCAACCCGAAAACGCAGCAGACGAACAACAAAATTAAGCTACGAAAATGACCTGCCATCTTAAAACTCCTCCTAATGTGTGATGCAAAGATTTAGCCGTGATGCAGGCAGCAATACAGTCAGTATAGGGGGAAATAAAAAAGACTCCCCCATCGTTGGGGGAGTCTGGTACTGGTCAGGTGGCCAGGTCACGCATCTGGCGTTCATACCCAAAATAGGCGTGTAGGTAACAAAGGGTGCATCGGCAAAATGTGATATCGAAATAGCAACAATGGGTCTTTCGGATCTCGTGGGGTTTTAAGCGTGTCATGCTGAACGAAGTGAAGCATCCCTGAGGCATCGGGATTCTTCGCTGCGCTCAGAATGACAAGACTCCACGAAATCCTGAAGATCCCAAACAATTTCAAGCCAGGAATGCTGATGTTGACCGAAAATATGAGTCAAGGTATCGTACAAGTTGGGAGCGTTTTCGTGGTTACCTCCCTTTTGTTGTGATGAACTGACAAAACAACCTGTTTTTTGTTTTTGAAAACCGCTCCCGATAAAGATTTGGGGTCTTTCGGATCTCGTGGGGTTTTAAGCGTGTCATGCTGAACGAAGTGAAG